>NZ_JBLZWV010000001.1:0-7131 GCF_056098905.1 Pseudomonas sp. TSO6
CGGCGATGGGCTCCCACCTTGACCGTGCCGGCCCGAGCTCATGCTTTCGGCTTAGACAAGCTCTGGCTTGTAAAAGGCCCATGGGCTTGCTCGGCACCTGTCGGAGCTGGCTTGCCGGCGATGGGCTCCCACCTTGACCGTGCCGGCCCGAGCTCATGCTTCCGCCTTAGACAATCTCTGGCTTGTAAAAGGCCCATGGGCTTGCTCGGCCCCTGTGGGAGCTGGCTTGCCGGCGATGGGCTCCCACCTTGACCGTGCCGGCCCGAGCTCATGCTTTCGGCTTAGACAAGCTCTGGCTTGTACAAAGCCCATGGGTTTGCTCGGCCCCTGTGGGAGCTGGCTTGCCGGCGATGGGCTCCCACCTTGACCGTGCCGGCCCGAGCTCATGCTTCCGCCTTAGACAATCTCTGGCTTGTAAAAGGCCCATGGGTTTGCTCGGCCCCTGTGGGAGCTGGCTTGCCGGCGATGGGCTCCCACCTTGACCGTGCCGGCCCGAGCTCATGCTTTCGGCTTAGACAAGCTCTGGCTTGTACAAAGCCCATGGGTTTGCTCGGCCCCTGTGGGAGCTGGCTTGCCGGCGATGGGCTGCAAAGCAGCCCCGGCAATTTCAGACCTTGTTGAGTTTCTTCAGGAACACTGTCATCTCTTTCTCGGCCTGCTTGTCCCCATGGGCCTGCGCCGCCAGGATCCCGTCTTCCCAGGCCTTGCGCGCCGCCGCCAGGTCACCCTGCAACTGATGCGCCTTGCCCAGCAGCTTCCACGCCGCGGAATACTTGGGATCCTGCTCCACACACCGTGCCAGGTGCACCGCCGCTTCAGCGCCGTTGCCTTCATCCAGCCAAGCTTTCCCCAGCCCGAACCGCAGCAATGGGTTATCCACACCCTTGGCCAGCATCTTCTCCAGCGATTCGCGCATGCCTTCTTCTCCTAGAAGAAACTCAAGCCGACGTGGAACAGTTTCTCCACATCCCGGATTTGTTTTTTATCCACAACGAACAGGATCACATGGTCCCCCGATTCGATCACGGTGGCGTCGTGGGCGATCATCACTTCTTCGTCGCGGATGATGGCGCCGATGGTGGTACCCGGTGGCAGGGCGATGTCTTCGATGGCCTTGCCCACAACCTTGCTCGACTTCGAATCCCCGTGCGCCACCGCCTCGATGGCCTCGGCCGCACCACGGCGCAGCGAGTGCACGCTGACAATGTCGCCCCGGCGCACGTGCGCAAGCAGGGTGCCGATGGTGGCCAGTTGCGGGCTGATGGCGATGTCGATATCACCGCCCTGCACCAGGTCGACATAGGCCGGGTTGTTGATGATGGTCATTACCTTGCCTGCGCCCAGGCGCTTGGCCAGCAGCGACGACATGATGTTGGCTTCGTCATCGTTGGTCAGGGCCAGGAAAATGTCGGCGTCGGCGATGTTCTCTTCGAGCATCAGGTCCTTGTCCGAGGCGCTGCCCTGCAGTACCACAGTGCTTTCCAGGGTATCGGAGAGGTGTCGGCAGCGGGCCGGGTTCATCTCGATGATCTTCACCTGGTAGCGGCTCTCGATGGCTTCGGCCAGGCGCTCGCCGATCTGCCCGCCGCCGGCGATGACGATGCGCTTGTTGGTCTCGTCGATGCGGCGCAGCTCGCCCATCACGGCGCGGATGTCCTTCTTGGCGGCGATGAAGAACACTTCGTCGTCAGCCTCGATCACGGTGTCGCCACGCGGGGTGATCGGCCGGTCGCGGCGGAAGATGGCCGCCACGCGGGTGTCGACGTTGGGCATGTGCGCACGGATCTGGCGCAGTTGCTGGCCGACCAGCGGGCCGCCGTAGTAGGCCTTCACCGCTACCAGCTGGGCCTTGCCTTCGGCGAAGTCGATCACCTGCAGCGAGCCTGGGTGCTCGATCAGGCGCTTGATGTAGTTGGTCACGACTTGCTCTGGGCTGATCAGCACATCCACCGGGATATGGTCGTTGTGAAACAGCTCTTCCCGGGTGAGGTAAGCCGACTCGCGCACCCGGGCGATCTTGGTCGGGGTGTGGAACAGCGAATAGGCCACCTGGCAGGCGACCATGTTGGTTTCGTCGCTGTTGGTCACTGCCACCAGCATGTCGGCGTCATCGGCACCGGCCTGACGCAGCACCGTCGGCAGCGAGCCACGGCCCTGCACGGTGCGGATGTCCAGGCGGTCACCGAGGTCGCGCAAGCGCTCGCCATCGGTGTCGACCACGGTGATGTCGTTCGCTTCGCTGGCCAAATGCTCTGCCAGCGTACCGCCTACCTGGCCTGCGCCGAGGATGATGATCTTCATCCGCTACTCCCTACCGTTTGTACTTATCCGCGAGAGGCGGCGATCTTGATCAGCTTGGCATAGTAGAAGCCGTCGTGGCCGCCTTCCTGGGCCAGCAACTGGCGGCCGTGGGGCTGGCGCAGGCCGGCCTCGGTGGCCAGGTCCAGCTCACGGGCGCCTGGGGTGCGGGCAAGGAAGGCGCCTACCACTTCGGTGTTCTCGGTCGGCAGGCTGGAGCAGGTGGCGTACAGCAGCATGCCGCCTACTTCCAGGGTCGGCCACAGGGCGTCAAGCAGCTCGCCCTGCAGCGCTGCCAGTGCCGGGATGTCGTCGGCCTGGCGGGTCAGCTTGATGTCCGGGTGGCGGCGGATCACGCCGGTGGCCGAACACGGCGCGTCGAGCAGGATGCGCTGGAACGGCTTGCCGTCCCACCAGCTGGCTGTGTCGCGGGCATCGCAGGCGATCAGCTCGGCGTCCAGTTGCAGGCGGTCGAGGTTCTCGCGCACGCGGGTCAGGCGCTTGGCTTCGAGGTCGATGGCCACCATCTGCGCCAGGCCGGCTTCGGCCTCCAGAAGGTGGCAGGTTTTGCCACCCGGGGCGCAACAGGCGTCCAGCACGCGCTGGCCAGGGGCCAGTTCGAGCAGGTCGGCGGACAGCTGCGCGGCTTCGTCCTGTACGCTCACCCAGCCCTCGGCAAAGCCTGGCAGGCCGCGCACGTCGCAGGCCTCGGCCAGCACGATGCCGTCACGGCTGTACTGGCAGGCGCTGGCGGCAATGCCCGCTTCGGCCAGTAGTGCCAGGTAGGCATCGCGGCTGTGGTGACGGCGGTTGACCCGCAGGATCATCGGCGGGTGGGCGTTGTTGGCGGCGCAAATGGCTTCCCACTGCTCCGGCCAGAAGGCTTTCAGCGCCTTCTGCAGCCAGCGCGGGTGGGCAGTGCGTACCACTGGGTCGCGCTCCATGCCGGCGAGCAGTTCTTCACCTTCGCGCTGGGCGCGGCGCAGCACGGCATTGAGCAGGCCCTTGGCCCACGGCTTTTTCAGCTTGTCGGCACAGCCCACGGTTTCGCCGATGGCGGCGTGGGCCGGAATGCGGGTGTAGAACAACTGGTACAGGCCGACCAGCAGCAGCGCCTGCACATCGGCGTCGGCGGCCTTGAAAGGCTTTTGCAGCAGTTGCGCGGCCAGCAGGTCGAGGCGCGGCTGCCAGCGTGCGGTGCCGAACGCCAGGTCCTGGGTCAGGCCACGGTCGCGTTCATCAACCTTGTCCAGTTGTGCCGGCAGCGAGCTGTTCAGCGAGGCCTTGCCACTGAGCACAGCGGCAAGGGCACGGGCGGCGGCGAGACGTGGGTTCATTGGCCCAGCACCTTGCCGACGGCGAACTTCTCGCGGCGGCTGTTGAACAGGTCGCTGAAGTTAAGCGCCTTGCCGCCGGGCAATTGCAGGCGGGTCAGGCTCAGCGCCTGATCACCGCAGGCAACGACGAGGCCGTCCTTGCTGGCGGACAGGATTTCGCCCGGGGCGCCCCGGCCTGTGGACAAGTTGGCGCCCAGCACCTTCACGCTTTCACCATCGAGGGTGCTGTGGCACACCGGCCACGGGTTGAAGGCGCGGATCAGGCGCTCCAGCTCAACGGCCGGGCGGCTCCAGTCGATGCGCGCCTCGTCCTTGTTCAGCTTGTGTGCGTAGGTGGCCAGGGCATCGTCCTGCACTTCACCGTGCAGCGACCCGTCGGCCAGGCCGGCGATGGCCTGTACCACGGCGGGCGGGCCCATTTCGGCCAGGCGGTCGTGCAAGGTGCCGCCGGTGTCATCGGCGCTGATGGGGGTGACTACCTTGAGCAGCATCGGGCCGGTGTCCAGGCCAGCTTCCATGCGCATCACGGTTACCCCGCTCTCGGCGTCGCCGGCTTCCACGGCGCGCTGGATCGGCGCCGCACCGCGCCAGCGTGGCAGCAGGGAGGCGTGGCTGTTAATGCAGCCCAGGCGCGGGATATCCAGCACTGCCTGCGGCAGGATCAGGCCGTAGGCGACCACCACCATCAGGTCTGGCTTCAGCGCGGCCAGTTCGGCCTGTGCATCGGCGTTGCGCAGGGTCTGCGGCTGGAACACCGGGATGTCATGGGCGACGGCCAGTGCCTTGACCGCACTTGGCATCAGCTTCTGGCCACGGCCGGCCGGGCGGTCGGGCTGGGTGTAGACGGCCACGATCTCGTAAGGGCTGTCGAGCAGGGCCTTGAGGTGTTCGGCGGCAAACTCTGGAGTGCCTGCAAAGACGATGCGCATGGAGTTCTCGCTTCAAAATAGAAAAAGGCTTGCCGGAGCAAGCCTTCAGGAAGGTGGGGATCAGGCTTGCTGGCGGTGCTGCTTTTCCAGCTTCTTCTTGATCCGGTCGCGCTTGAGCTGCGACAGGTAGTCAACGAACAGCTTGCCGTTGAGGTGATCGAATTCGTGCTGCACGCACACCGCCAGCAGGCCTTCGCATTCCAGCTCGTACGGCTTGCCGTCGCGGTCCTGGGCCTTGACCCGTACACGCAGCGGGCGGTCGACGTTCTCGTAGAAGCCGGGCACCGACAGGCAGCCTTCCTGGTACTGGCCCATGTCGTGGGTCAGTTCTTCGACCGTAGGGTTGATGAAGACGCGCGGCTCGCTGCGGTCTTCGCTGAGGTCCATGACCACGACCTGCAGGTGCACGTTGACCTGGGTGGCGGCCAGTCCGATACCAGGGGCTTCGTACATGGTTTCAAACATGTCGTCGATCAGCTGACGCAGGGCGTCGTCGAACTCCGTCACCGGTTTGGCGATAGTGCGCAGGCGCGGGTCCGGGAATTCGAGAATGTTCAAGATGGCCATAAGGTCAGGCAGTCACTGTGCGTTCGGTTGAAAACTGAGCACACATAATAAAGGGAAACGGGGATTTCGGCACCTGGCAAGCTCGTCTAGGGTGTCTATGGGCTTGATAGCCCCCAGCCAATGGACAGGTTTTCAAAGTGTTACTCACAGAGTTATCCACAGGTTGTGCCACGTAGATGGCCCTGTTTCGATCAAGGACGATCCCCATGCCCAGTTACCATTCGTCGCTCTGCCCGCCTGCCGAACTGGAGGCGCGATTACGCCTGCATCGCTTGCCCGAGACAGGATTGCGACGTTTTCGCACCTTGCTGGATGCGTTCGGCAGCGCCTCTAGTGCGCTTAGCGCTCCCGGTTCGGCCTGGCGAGCGTTGGGCATCCCCCAAGCCACCATCGATGCCCGGCGCAGTGCCGAGGTACGCGAGGGCGCGCTCGCCGCAATGGCCTGGTTAGAGCGCCCCGGCCAGCATTTGCTGATGTGGGACGGCCCTGGCTACCCAGCGTTGCTGGCAGAAATCGACGATGCCCCGCCGCTGCTTTTCGTTGCCGGCGACCGGGCCTTGCTCGACCGCCCTCAGCTGGCGATTGTGGGCAGCAGACGTGCCACACCCCCCGCGCTCGACACCGCCCGGGCATTTTCCCGCTACCTTGCGCAGGCTGGTTTCACCATTACCAGCGGGCTTGCGGTGGGTGTCGACGGTGCCGCTCATCGGGCCGCGTTGCAGGCCGGTGGGTGCACGATTGCCGTGCTCGGTACGGGGCTGCAAAAACTTTATCCACAGCGCCATCAAGAGCTTGCGCAGGCGATGATCGACAACGGCAGTGCGCTGGTTTCCGAGTATCCGCTGGACGCCGGGCCACTGCCCGGCAACTTCCCACGGCGCAACCGCATCATCAGCGGCTTGTCGCTGGGCGTGCTGGTGGTCGAGGCCAGCTTGGCCAGTGGCTCGCTCATCACTGCGCGCCTGGCGGCCGAGCAAGGCCGCGAGGTGTACGCCATTCCGGGTTCCATTCACCACCCGGGGGCCAAGGGCTGTCACCAGCTGATCCGTGACGGGGCGCTGCTGGTGGAAACGGTGGAGCAGATCCTGGAAAGCCTGAAGGGTTGGCAGAACCTGCCGCCTGCAGTTGTGGACAGGTTCGACCATCCCCTGCTTGCCCTGCTGCATGCAGCGCCTCAAACCAGCGAAAGCCTCGCACACTGCAGCGAGCTGCCGCTGGCCGAAGTGTTGGCGCAGCTGACCGAGCTGGAGCTGGAAGGCCGGGTAAGCAATGAAGCCGGGCGTTGGTTTGCCCGCGCGGGCTAAGTACACTGCGCACAAGCAAGGTATTCAGGCGGAGAAACAGCAATGGTGAGCAGTTTTCGTGTGCAACAAGCCGCACGTGAGATCCGGGCGGGCGCAGTAATCGCCTACCCGACGGAAGCGGTCTGGGGCCTGGGCTGCGACCCATGGAACGAGGACGCGGTGTATCGCCTGCTGGCGCTGAAGTCGCGGCCTGTGGATAAAGGGCTGATCCTGATCGCTGACAACATCCGCCAGTTCGACTTCCTGTTCGAGGACTTCCCCGAAGACTGGATCGACCGCATGGGCAGCACCTGGCCGGGGCCGAATACCTGGCTGGTGCCGCACCAGGACCTGCTGCCCGAGTGGGTGACCGGTCAGCATGACACGGTGGCGCTGCGCGTCAGTGACCACCCGGTGGTGCGTGAACTGTGCGCACTGGTGGGGCCGCTGATTTCCACCTCGTGCAACCCCGGCGGGCGCCCGGCAGCGAAGACCCGGTTGCGGGTTGAGCAGTACTTCCATGGGCAGTTGGACCTGGTGCTTGGCGGGGCGCTGGGGGGGCGGAAGAACCCGAGTGTGATTCGCAACCTGGCAACCGGCGAGGTTGTGCGCCCGGGCTGATACCGCTGGCGAGGGCTTCGCCCTCGATCGCCGGCAAGCCAGCTCCCACAGGTACTGCACATGGCTTGAAGCCGGTGCGGTCGGTGTGGGAGCTGG
>NZ_JBLZWV010000002.1:0-91256 GCF_056098905.1 Pseudomonas sp. TSO6
GGAGTAACTGGCCCGAAACAAATGTGGGAGCTGGCTTGCCGGCGATTGGGCCGCAAACCCCTGCAGATTTTTCTGGTTTTGTCTCGAATGGCTGGCGCGCGATCGTGTGAGGGCTGATAGGTGCTCGCCTTGATGCTTTCTTCGCCTGTGAGATCGAGCGCCGCCCGCGCGGCGCATCGCCGGCAAGCCAGCTCCCACATTTGTTTCGGGCCAGTTACTCCTGCACCTTTGGCGCGCGCACCCTTGGCGCATGCCTTGAGATGAAAGTAGTAGCGGCAGCGATACCTTCGATATCGAAGGGTAAAAACAAGGCGGGCAGCGATGACAGCACAGGAGTGATTGGCCCGAAACAAATGTGGGAGCTGGCTTGCCGGCGATGCGCCGCGCGGGCGGCGCTCGATTTGCGCGACACCACAGAAACCAAGGCGAGCGCCTGGTTACCGTTACGCGGTCTGCGTGCGCCAGATCGATTGATGCTGTGCATGCGCCTCCTGTCGCCATTTGCGTGATCAGAGTTTTCTGAATCTTACCGAAATGGCTGTCCAGCTTGCGGCTTGGGAAATATCCTACGAGCCGCGTCCTCTGCCATCACCTTCTCAGTGGGAACCTCTGCCCTTAGGCTTAAACCGTCGCCGAATAACTTGGCGATCGGGTGTGGTAACCCGGATGTGCGAATTCTGAATGGCAGCCATGGCGGCTGTGCGCGGGAGGCTTTCGAGCCTGCCGGGTTTGGGATTCGTCCGGTTTACCACCCCGCGTGCAGCTGCCACCCATTTCGTGTGGTAACGGATTGAGCGGCCGCCCTGATCAGGTGAATTCCCATGAGCAAGAAAATAGTCCCCGATCCACCCCTACCCTGCACCTCCACCCGCCCCTTCGGCCGCTGCGACGCCGGCCATGACCCGCTCTTCACCGTCAACCCGAACATTTCCGCCGAGGACGCTCTGGTCCACGTAGCCCTGTACCTACGCAGCGCTTACGAAACCGGCTACAAAGCTTTGGACTACATGCGTGAAGAAGGCCGCGGAATGTTCTGGTCGAACCTGCATGCGATTGAAATGGCAGAGGGTGTGATTGAGGCGATATTCGATGGCATCGAGTCGACCCCTCCACAGACAAACCGGCCCTCACAGGCATAGCGCAGCTATTGAAGCCGACGCAGTACCCGTGGGAGCGGGCGTGCCCGCGAACACCGGCAGAGCCGGTGCCATCCACCGCGGTGGCTGCTTCGCGGGCATGCCCGCTCCCACAGGGAACGTGTGTGGCTCAGGGGATTAGTACAGTCGATCCTACAGTCCGCCGCGCCGACAGCTCCGCCTGTGCCTTGGCCGCCTCGCTCAATGGATACCGCTGCTGGATATCCACAACCAGCTTGCCACTCGCAATCATCGCAAACAGGTCATCGGCCATGGCCTGGGTGTTCTCGGCATTATTGGCATAGGTCGCCAAGGTCGGCCGGGTGACGTACAACGAGCCCTTCTGCGCCAGGATCCCCAGGTTCACCCCGCTCACCGCGCCCGAGGCATTGCCAAAGCTCACCATCAACCCGCGTGGCTGCAGGCAGTCCAGCGAAGTCAGCCAGGTTTCGGCGCCCACGCCGTCATACACCACCGGGCATTTCTTGCCGTCGGTCAGTTCCAGTACCCGCTTGGCCACATCTTCGTGGCTGTAGTCGATGGTTTCCCATGCCCCCAGCGCCTTGGCCCGCTCGGCCTTCTCGGCAGAACTCACGGTGCCGATCAGCTTGGCGCCCAGGGCCTTGGCCCACTGGCAGGCCAGCGAACCGACGCCACCTGCTGCGGCGTGGAACAGGATCACATCGCCCGCCTTCACTTCATAGGTCTGCTTCAGCAGGTACTGCACGGTCAAACCCTTGAGCATCACCGCTGCCGCCTGCTCGAAGCTGATGTTGTCGGGCAGCTTGACCAGGTTGGCCTCCGGCAGCGTATGCACCTCGCTGTACGCGCCCAGCGGGCCACCGGCATGGGCCACGCGGTCACCCACCTTCAGGCGGGTCACACCGTCGCCCACGGCCTCGACCACGCCGGCCGCCTCGGTACCCAGGCCAGAAGGCAGGGACGGCGGTGCATAGAGCCCGCTGCGAAAGTACGTGTCGATGAAGTTCAGGCCGATGGCGTGGTTACGCACGCGCACCTGCTGCGGCCCGGGCGGGGTGGGTTCGAATTCCACAAACTGCAGCACTTCCGGGCCGCCATGCTGGCTGAACTGGATACGCTTGGCCATCTCGCACTCCTGTAGTCGGGATCGGGAAAAGGCCTTCTATCGGACGCCTTTGCTTGATCGCCGTCAACTGCGGCGCGCGCGCTGGCGGTGGTATGCTACGCGCGAATTCTTCCCTGCCCGTTCCTGGTGACCCGATGACTAGCCGCACCGAGGCCGTGAAAGCCTACCTGCTCGACCTGCAAGACCGCATCTGCTCTGCTCTCGAAACCGAAGACGGCGGCGCCCGTTTCGTCGAGGATGCCTGGGTGCGCGAAGCCGGTGGCGGGGGCCGCACGCGGGTGATCGGCGACGGCAAGGTGATCGAGAAAGGCGGGGTCAACTTCTCCCATGTGTTTGGTGCCGGCCTACCTCCTTCGGCCAGCGCCCACCGCCCTGAACTGGCGGGCCGTGGCTTCGAGGCCCTGGGGGTGTCGCTGGTGATCCACCCGCACAACCCGCATGTGCCCACTTCCCACGCCAATGTCCGGTTCTTCATCGCCGAAAAGGAAGGTGAAGAGGCCGTATGGTGGTTCGGCGGCGGTTTCGACCTGACGCCGTACTATGGCAACGAAGAAGACTGCATCCACTGGCACCGCGTGGCCGAACAGGCCTGCGCACCGTTCGGCGCCGACGTGTATCCGCGTTACAAGGCCTGGTGCGACCGCTACTTCCACCTCAAGCACCGTGGCGAGCCACGCGGCATCGGCGGCCTGTTCTTCGACGACCTGAACGAGTGGGACTTCGACACCTGCTTCGCTTTCATCCGCGCCATCGGCGATGCCTTCGTCAACGCCTACCTGCCGATCGTCCAGCGCCGCAAGGACACGCCCTACACCCCGCTGCAGCGCGAGTTCCAGGAATACCGCCGCGGCCGATACGTGGAGTTCAACCTGGTCTACGACCGTGGCACCCTGTTCGGCCTGCAGTCCGGTGGCCGCACCGAGTCCATCCTCATGTCGCTGCCACCTCAGGTGCGCTGGGGTTACGACTGGAAGGCCGCACCCGGCAGCGAAGAAGCGCGCCTGACCGAGTACTTCCTGCAGGACCGCGACTGGCTTGGCCAGTAAGCTTGTGGATAAACAAGGAGCCGTCATGGACCAGTACGTCGTTTTTGGTAACCCCATCGGCCACAGCAAGTCGCCGCTGATCCACCGCCTGTTCGCCGAGCAGACCGGCCAGGACCTGGAATACGCCACCCTGCTGGCGCCGCTGGACGAGTTCAGCGATTGCGCGCGCGGCTTCTTCAAGCAAGGCAGCGGCGGCAACGTCACCGTGCCGTTCAAGGAAGAGGCCTACCGCCTGTGCGACAGCCTGACCCCGCGTGCCCAGCGCGCTGGCGCAGTGAACACGCTGAGCAAGCTGGCTGATGGCACCCTGCAGGGCGACAACACCGATGGCGCGGGGCTGGTGCGCGACCTGACAGTGAATGCCGGGGTCGAACTGGCTGGCAAACGCATTCTCATCCTCGGTGCCGGTGGCGCCGTGCGTGGCGTGCTGGAGCCTATTCTGGCGCACAAACCGCAGTCGCTTGTGGTTGCCAACCGCACTGTGGAAAAAGCCGAGCAGCTGGCGCGAGAGTTCGATGAGCTGGGGCCGGTGGTGGCCAGCGGGTTTGCCTGGTTGCAGGAGCCTGTGGATGTAATCATCAACGCCACCTCGGCGAGCCTGGCCGGGGAGATGCCGCCGATTGCCGACAGCCTGGTCGAGGCGGGGCGCACGGTTTGCTACGACATGATGTATGGCAAGGAGCCGACGCCGTTTTGCGCGTGGGCTACCAAGCTGGGGGCTGCGAAAGTACTGGACGGGTTGGGGATGCTGGCTGAGCAGGCGGCTGAAGCCTTCTTTATCTGGCGTGGCGTGAGGCCGGATACGGCGCCGGTGCTGGCTGAACTGCGCCGGCAACTGGCTCGGGGCTGAGATTCTTGGGGCCGCTTTGCGGCCCTATCGCGACGCAAGGCCGCTCCCACAAAGTACGTCGTATGCCGATCCTCTGTGGGAGCGGCCTCGTGTCGCGATGGGCTGCAAAGCAGCCCCAGGACCCAACCTCATTCCTCAAACCGGATCGGACACAACTCCACCCCTTCCAGCTTCTGCAATTCCTCGATCACCTGCGGCCTGGCCCGGTGCAGGGTCAAACTCCCGCCCAACCGCCGCAACCGCCGCGCCTCGCGGTGCAACATATCCACACCCGAGTAATCGATAAAATTCACCTGCCGGGCATCGATCACCACATGTGGCCCCTGGCAGCGCTGCAAGCGCACCTGCAGGTAATGCGCCGCCCCAAAGAATATTGACCCGCCCACCCGTAACACATCCGCGTCTCCTTCACGGCTTTGCTGCACCCGTGGCCGGGAAGTGCGCTTCAAGTAGAAAAACAGTGACGCCAGCACCCCGGCATAGATGGCCGTCTGCAGCTCCAGCAACAACGTCGCCGCCGCCGTCAGTGTCATGACCAGGAACTCCGAGCGGCTGACCCTGAACAGCGCGCGAATCCCCCGATGGTCCACCAACCCCCAGCAGATCAGCAGGATGCTGCCGGCCATGGCCGGGATCGGCAGGTGCGCGATCAGGCCGGCGCCGGTAACGGCAAACAGCGCCACCCACAGAGCCGAGAACACCCCGGCCATTGGTGAACGGGCGCCCGCCTCGTAGCTCAGGCCCGAGCGGGTGAAGGAACCGGCGGACAGGTAGCCGGAGAAAAATGCACCGGCAATGTTCGACAGGCCCTGTGCGCGTATTTCCTGGTCCGGGTCGATCAGTTGTTCTGAACGTGCCGATAACGAGCGGGCAATCGACAGGCTGGTGACCAACCCCAGCATGCCCACCGCAACGGCGCTGGGCAGCAGACGCAACATGAGCTCCACGTCTAGCAAAGGCAGCGGGCTGAAAGGCGGGAGTTGCCCGGTGAACGCTGCCACCCGCGGCACATGGCCAAATAAGCCCGGCAACAGCCAGGCCAGCAAGCTGACCAGCATCAGGCTTATCAACAGGCTCGGCCAGCGTGGGCGCCAGAGCTTGAAGGCCACGCCGATCACTACGGTGGCCAGGCCCAACAGCAAGGAAGGCAGGTCGACCTCCCCTGCATGGCTGGCCAGGTCCTGTACGGTTTTCAGTGCTGTGGCCTGGCTGGGCAGGTCCATGCCCAGCAGGTTGGGCAATTGGCCCAGGGCAATGACGATGGCGGCGCCCAAGGTGAAACCGAGTACTACCGAGTGGGAGACGAAGTTGACCAGCGCGCCAAAGCGCAAAAGCCCGAGCAGCAGCTGGAAGATGCCGCCGAGGAAGGTCAGCAGCAGCACCAGGGTGATGTAATCGGCGCTGCCGGCCACGGCCAGCGGGCTGATGCTGGCGTAGAGCACGATGGAGATGGCAGCGGTGGGGCCGCAGATCAGGTGCCAGGACGAACCCCACAGGCAGGCGATCAGCACCGGTACGATGGCGGCGTACAGGCCATATTCGGCGGGCAAGCCGGCGATCAGGGCGTAGGCGATGGATTGTGGCAGGGCGAGGATGGCACCGCTCAGGCCGACCAGCAGGTCCTGGCGCAGGCTGCGGCCCGATTGGCGCGGGAGCCAGGTGAGGAAGGGCAGCAGGTGAATGATGCGATGCATGAGATATTCACATTTCCAAAGGTCCACTGTCCCCTGTGGGAGCGGGTTTACCCGCTCCCACAGGGGACGCGTCGTGTCTGAAACTACAGTTTGGCTTTGACGGCCTCCAGGGCATTGCCATCGGCCTTGGTAGTCACCCCAGCCAACCACCCTTCCAGCACCTCGGGATACGTTTTCACCCAAGCCCTGGCCGCGTCATCGAAGCTGATCTTCTTATCCACAACCTCGGCCATGATGGCGTTTTCCATGTCCAAGGTAAATTTCAGGTTACCCAACAGCTTTGCCGCATTCGGGCAGGCTTGTGGATAACCCTTTCGGGTCAGCGTATACACCTCGCCCTTGCTGCCGAACCACTTTTCCCCGCCAGTCAGGTAATGCATTTTCAGCTTCACGTTCATCGGGTGCGGGGTCCAGCCAAGGAAGGTGATGAACTGCTGTTTCTTCACCGCCCGGTCGACCTGGGCCAGCATCGCCTGCTCGCTGGACTCCACCAGTTTCCACTGGCCGAGGTTGAATTCATTCTTGTCGATGATTGCCTTCAGCGACAGGTTGGCCGGTGCACCGGAGCCGATACCGTACAGCTTCTTGTCGAACTGGTCGGCATGCTTCTGCAGGTCGGCAAAGTCCTTCACCCCGGCATTCCACACGTAGTCGGGCACCGCCAGGGTGAACTCGGTTCCTTCCAGGTTACGTGACAGTTGCTGCACATCGCCGTTGGCGATGAACTTGTCATGGAAGCCTTGCTGCGCCCGCATCCAGTTGCCCAGGAAGACATCGACGCGGCCGTCCTTCAAGCCGCCGTAGATGATCGGCACGGCCAGGCTGTCGATCTTCACCTTGTAGCCCAGGCTTTCCAGCAACAGACGGGCCACGGCATTGGTCGAGGCGATATCGCTCCAACCGGGGTCGGCCATTTTTACGGTACTGCATTGCGCGTCGCTGTCGGCGGCGTGGGTCGTGGCGGTGCCCAGGGCCAGGGCGAACACGGCGGCGGAGAACTTGTGCATGGCGGCCTCTCTTTTCAATCCAGGGGTGCGGGCTGTGGATAACGTGCCTTGCGCTCGAGGTCGTCGAGATCGATGTGGTTGCGCATGTACTGTTGGCTGGCGTCCACCAGCGGTTGGTGGTCCCAGCTTTTCAGCGTGCCGATGGCCAGCGCCTCCGCCACCAGGCGGCGGCGCCGCTGGCTGGCGAGCACCTGCTGGCGCAGGCTGGGGATATCCCAACGCTGTCGTGCTTCATCGGCAAATGCCTGCAGCAGCGCCTGGTGGTCCGGGCTGCCGGCGAGGTTCTCCCGCTCGTGCGGGTCGCGGCTCAGGTCATAGAGTAGCCATGGGTCGTCTTCGCTGTACACGAACTTGTAAGGCCCACGGCGGATCATCATCAGCGGGCCGACGGTGCCTTCGGCCATGTATTCGCCGATCACTTCATCGTGGCCGCCCTGCCCTTGCAGGTGGCCAAGCAGCGAGCGGCCGTCCAGGTGCAGGTTGTTATCCACAGCACCGCCGGCCAGTTCTACCAAGGTTGGCAGCAGGTCGCAGGTCGATACCGAGGCACTGACCCGAGCCGCCGCAAAGTGCTTGGGCGCATGGATCAGCAGCGGTACCCGCGCCGACATCTCGAACCAGTGCATCTTGTACCAGAGGCCACGCTCGCCAAGCATGTCGCCGTGGTCGCCGGAGAACACGATCAGGGTGTCGTCGGCCAGGTTGCACTCTTCCAGGGTTTGCAGCAGCTGGCCGATGTTGTCGTCGATGTAGCTGCAGGCGCCGAAGTAAGCGCGGCGGGCGTCGTGGATTTTTTCCACAGGCAGCGGCTTGTTCCACAGGTCGTAAACCTTGAGCAGGCGTTGCGAGTGGGGGTCGAGTTCTGCCTGGTTGAACTCGGCGCGTGGCATGGGGATATCCACACCCTCGTAGCGGTCCCAATAGCGCTTGGGGATGGTGTACGGGTCGTGCGGGTGAGTCATCGAAACGGTCAGGCAGAATGGCCGGCCATCGTTCTCGCGCACATGGTCGTACAGGTACTGGCGCGCCTTGAACACCACCTCCTCGTCGAAATCCAGCTGGTTGGTACGCACGCATGGGCCGGCCTGCAGTACCGAAGACATGTTGTGATACCAGCTTGGGCGCACATCCGGTTCGTCCCAGTTCACCGCCCAGCCGTAGTCGGCCGGGTAGATGTCGCTGGTCAGGCGCTCTTCGTAGCCGTGCAGCTGGTCCGGGCCGCAGAAGTGCATCTTGCCGGACAGCGCGGTGCGGTAGCCCAGGCGGCGCAGGTAGTGGGCATAGGTCGGCACATCGGCGGGGAAATCGGCGGCATTGTCGTAAGCGCCGATGCGGCTGGGCAACTGGCCGCTGACCAGGGTGAAGCGTGACGGCGCGCACAGCGGGCTGTTGCAGTAGGCCGAGTCGAACACCACCGCCTGCTCGGCCAAGCGGCTCAGGTGCGGCATCTGGATGGGCGAAGGGGCGTAGATCGGCAGCAAGGGTGCGGCCATCTGGTCGGCCATGATGAACAGGATATTCGGGCGCGTCATGGTGGCTTCCATCGTTGAGGGTTATGCGATTCACTTGCCTTCCAAGATGCGACTGCGGATAACATGGGTAAAGCCCATGGCGGGCAATGACTGGGATTAGCTGAGCTTATGTTTGAACACCTCGCCGGCCTGTCGCTGGATACCTTGCGCGTGTTCGAAGCCGCAGCGCGCCTGCGTGGCTTTACCGCTGCGGCGCTGGAGCTGGGCACGACACAGCCGGCAGTGAGCCAACAGGTGAAACGCCTGGAAGCCCAGCTGGGCACGCGCCTGTTTGACCGTATTTATCGGGGCATCGAGCTCACCGAGGCCGGCCAGCTGTTGTTTGGACAGGTACACCAGGGCCTGCAAGCCATGGATGACGGCATTTCCCAGGCCAGCGGGCGCGGTCAGCGCGAAGTGCTGCAGGTGGCCACCGACTTTGCCTTTGCGGCCTTCTGGCTGATGCCAAGGCTGCAACGCTTTCACGAGGCTTATCCACAGGTGGATGTGAGCCTGGTGACCGGTGAACGCAGCCAGGGGATGTTGCGCCCGGACATCGATGTGGCGGTGCTGTTTGGCGACGGGCGCTTTCACCAGGGTGAAAGCCGCTGGCTGTTCGATGAAGAAGTTTTCCCGGTGTGCAGCCCCCGCCTGACGGATGGCAAACCCTTGTCAGCCGTGGCTTTGCAACGTTTGCCTTTGCTGCATTTGAAGGGCGAGCAGGCCAGCCGCTGGTTTGACTGGGCGGGGGTTTTCCGCGGGTTTGGCGTGGCCAGCCTACCGCCTGCGGGGCAATTGCGGTTCGACAACTATACGTTGCTGATTCAGGCAGCGATTGCAGGACAAGGGGTGGCGATTGGTTGGCGGCACCTGGTGGATGGGTTGGTAGAGCAAGGGCTGCTGTGCCGGCCGCTGGAGGGGAGTTTGCGCTCGCAGCGCGGATACTACGCGGTGCTGCCGCCGCGCAAGCGGCGTGGGGCGCTGATCGAGCGGTTTGTGGGTTGGCTGGAGCATGAGCGCAGCCTTTGAGATCTTGGGGCCGCTTTGCGGCCCATCGCCGGCAAGCCAGCTCCCACAGGTAATGGGCAGGGCCAGGCATCGGCGCAGCCTTTGAGATCTTGGGGCCGCTTTGCGGCCCATCGCCGGCAAGCCAGCTCCCACTGGTACTGCACAGGGCCAGGCATCGGCGCAGCCTTTGAGATCTTGGGGCCGCTTTGCGGCCCATCGCCGGCAAGCCAGCTCCCACAAGTACTGCACAGGGCCAGGCATCGGCGCAGCCTTTGAGATCTTGGGCTGCACAGCAGCCCCGGCGATCTAGACCACGAAGTTCAGATGCTCGCCCCGGTGCAGGTCCAGTTCCAGCATATCCGCCATCCCCGCCGCCACACGTGCCCACCCCTCATCGGGCAAAGCCTGCGGCGTATTGATCAAGGTCCAGTGCAAAGCACTGCGCTGCAACCCATCAACCACCTGGTCCACACATTCGCGCTCTGCCTCGCTGTACTTGGCCGGCTCATCCAGCACAGCGAAATCGCCCACCAGCAACAGCCGGCGTATAGTCGTACGCTCAAGCCCCGCCACCAGCGCCTCGCTCAGGCGTGCTTGCCCCGGCAAGTCACCTGGCGCCAGCGCCGACAACAAGGCGATTACCGCCGAGCCGCCTGCCGCGCCCTGCTCTGCCTGGTCGGCATCGTCCAGCCCGCCTATCTTGAAGTGCAGACCCGGGCGTGCGGTATGGCGGTTCAGGTCATCGACCACCGCGGTGACTTCGTGCTGGCGCGACAGCAGCTCGGCCATCAGGGCATTGCCCAGGCTGCTTTCAGGCCCGAGCAAGACCAGTTTGAACACTGGGGTTTCGGCGTTTTTCACTGCATCACTCCCTTTGCAGGTGGTGATGGTTGGACCGCAATCAGGAGTTATCGTGCAGAGGATCAAGGGTTACCACGCCCACGTTTATTACGACGCAGCGACCATGGAGCAGGCCCGTGAACTGTGCGAGGAGGCGGCGCGGCTGTTTCCCGTGACCATGGGGCGCATGCATCAGAAGCCGGTTGGGCCGCACCCGGACTGGAGTTGCCAGCTGGCGTTCGGGCCTGAAGTGGTAGGGGTGGTTTTGCCTTGGTTGGCGCTGTACCGCAAGGGCCTGGTGGTGTTCATGCACCCGGAAACCGGGGATGAACTGGCGGACCACCGGGATCATGCGATCTGGATGGGGGCCGTGCGGCCATTGAAGCTGTCGATTTTTGGTGGGTAATTCTGTTGCCTGTGATGGCCTCTTCGCGGGCTTGCCCGCTCCCACAGGTTCTCCACAGTTTTCAGCATCTGTGTAGTCCCTGTGGGAGCGGGCAAGCCCGCGAAGCAGGCGACGCGGTTTAGCGGCGGGCGCCGCGCACGCCTTCAGCCAGTGCTGAGCACAGGCTCAATACATCAGTCACCGCCTGATCGGCACTTTTGGCGTGGGCAATTTTGTCGACCAGCGCCGAGCCCACCACGACACCATCCGCCAAGCGAGCTATGTTTGCAGCCTGCTCCGGGGTACGAATGCCGAAACCGACGCTGATCGGCAGTTTGGTATGCCGGCGCAGGCGGGCAATGGCTTCGGTCACGTGCTCGGTGGTCGCCGAGCCGGCACCGGTCACACCGGCCACCGACACGTAGTACACAAAGCCGGAGCTTCGCTCCAGCACGCGCGGCAGGCGCGCATCGTCGGTGGTCGGGGTGGTCAGGCGGATGAAGTCGATGCCTGCAGCCTGGGCCGGGGTGGCCAGTTCGGCATCGTGCTCTGGCGGCAGGTCGACGATGATCAGGCCATCGACACCTGCTTCCTTGGCTTCAGCCACGAACGCATCCACGCCAAAGCGGTGGATCGGGTTGTAGTAGCCCATCAGCACGATTGGCGTAGTGTGGTTATCCACACGGAATTCGCGAACCATCTGCAGGGTTTTGGCCAAGGTCTGGCCAGCTTCCAGGGCGCGCAGGGTGGCCAGCTGAATGGCCACCCCATCGGCCATCGGGTCGGTGAACGGCATGCCCAGTTCGATCACGTCGGCGCCGGCTGCCGGCAGGCCCTTGAGGATCTGCAGCGAGGCGTCGTAGCCCGGGTCGCCTGCGGTGACGAAGGTGACCAGTGCCGAACGGCCTTCGGCCTTCAGTTCGGCGAAGCGTTGTTCAAGACGGCTCATGCCTGTTTCTCCTGGGCGGCCATGTGGTTCATGACGGTTTGCATGTCTTTGTCGCCGCGGCCCGACAGGCACACGACCATCAGGTGGTCCTTGGGCAGCTTCGGTGCGCGCTTGATCGCTTCGGCCAGGGCGTGGGAGCTTTCCAGCGCCGGGATGATGCCTTCCAGACGGCAGCTGGCGTGGAACGCATCCAGCGCTTCGTCATCGGTAATGCTGACGTACTCGACGCGCTTCACTTCGTGCAGGTAGGCGTGCTCCGGGCCGATGCCCGGGTAGTCCAGGCCTGCGGAAATCGAGTGGGCGTCGGTGATCTGGCCGTCTGCATCTTGCAGCAGGTAGGTGCGGTTGCCGTGCAGTACGCCGGGTACGCCGCCGTTCAGGCTGGCAGCGTGCTTGTCGGTGTGCACGCCGTGGCCACCCGCTTCGACGCCGATGATCTGTACGCTTGGCTCTTCGAGAAACTCATGGAACAGGCCCATGGCGTTGGAACCACCACCGACGCAGGCAACCAGGCTGTCTGGCAGGCGGCCTTCCTTCTCTTGCAGCTGAGCGCGGGTTTCCTTGCCGATGATCGACTGGAAGTCGCGGACCATGGCCGGGTACGGGTGTGGGCCAGCGACAGTGCCGATCAGGTAGAAGGTGTCTTCGACGTTGGTGACCCAGTCGCGCAGGGCTTCGTTCATGGCGTCTTTCAGGGTACCGGTACCGGCGGTAACCGGGACGATTTCGGCGCCCAGCAGCTTCATGCGGAACACGTTCGCCTGCTGGCGCTCGATGTCGGTGGCGCCCATGTAGATCACGCACGGCAGGCCGAAGCGGGCAGCGACGGTGGCGGTGGCCACGCCGTGCATGCCGGCGCCGGTTTCGGCGATCAGGCGCTTTTTGCCCATGCGCTTGGCCAGCAGCACCTGGCCGATGCAGTTGTTCACCTTGTGCGCGCCGGTGTGGTTGAGCTCTTCACGCTTGAAGAAGATCTTCGCACCGCCACAGTGCTCGGTCAGGCGCTCGGCGAAGTACAGCGGGTTGGGGCGGCCGATGTAGTCGCGCTGGAAGTAGGCCAGCTCTTCGAGGAACTTGGGGTCTGCCTTGGCCGCTTCGTATTCGCGGGCCAGGTCCAGCACCAGTGGCATGAGGGTTTCGGCCACGTAGCGGCCGCCGAACGAGCCGAACAGGCCGTTGGCGTCGGGGCCGGGGCGGTATTGGGACTGGGTCATGGGGCGCTCCAGGGCGTAATGAATGAGTGATGGGCTTTACTCTAACCACGGCAAGCCCGGCTGAAAACCGATAAGATTGCGCAAACTTGTCAGAAAAACTCACAGGTACCATGGCCCACGACCTCCCTCCCCTGAATGCCCTGCGCGCCTTCGAGGCTACCGCCAGGCTCAACAGCGTCAGCCAGGCGTCTGAAGCGCTGCATGTTACCCATGGCGCTGTCAGCCGGCAGATCAAGGTGCTTGAGGAGCACCTGGGGGTGGCGCTTTTCGTCAAGGACGGGCGCGGCATCAAACTCACAGATGCCGGTGTGCGTCTGCGCGATGCCAGCGGTGAGGCCTTCGACCGGTTGCGCAGCGTGTGTACAGAACTCAGCCGCGATGTCAGCGAGGCGCCGTTTGTGCTGGGCTGCTCGGGGAGCCTGCTAGCGCGTTGGTTTATCCCCAGGCTTGGTCGCCTGAAGGCGGATTTGCCTGAGTTGCGCCTGCACTTGTCCGCAGGTGAAGGTGACCTCGACCCCCGTCGTCCAGGGCTCGATGCATTGCTGGTATACGCTGAACCCCCATGGCCGGCGGACATGCAGGTGCATGTGCTGGCTGAGGAGCGCATCGGGCCGGTGCTTAGCCCGCATTTTGCCGGCTTCGATCGCTTGCGAGATGCGCCCGCCAAAGCCCTGCTGGAGGAGGCCCTGTTGCATACCACCTCGCGGCCACAAGCATGGCCGACATGGGCTGGGCAACAGGGATTGGACCCGGCCGGGTTGCAGTATGGCCAGGCGTTCGAGCATTTGTACTATTTGCTGGAGGCTGCGGTTGCAGGCCTTGGGGTGGCCATCGCGCCGCAGCCACTGGTGGCTGATGACTTGCGGGCCGGAAGGCTCAGCGCGCCGTGGGGTTTTTCCCCTACCCGGGCAGCGCTGGCCTTGTGGGTGCCGCGGCGCGCCGCAGATGGGCGCGCCGAGCAGTTGGCGCAGTGGCTGCGCCGCGAATTGGAACGCCAGGCGGGTTAGTTGCGACGGGTCAGCAGATAGGCCGCCAGCAGGCCGAGGGCGCCAAGCGCCACGCCCGCTGTCGTAACCGGGTGCTCCTGTGCGTAATCACGGGTAGCAATACCGGTCTGGCGGGTGCGGGTCTTCACTTCCTCGTAAGCATCGCTGAGCAGGCTACGCGAGTGTTTCAGCGCACTTTCGGCGTTGCTGCGGATTGCCTTCACCGACTTCTGGGACTCTTCCGAGGCGTCATGCTTGAGGTTTTCCAGGCTTTTCAGAAGGCTTTCGATCTCCGCTTCCATGCTTTCCAGGGATGTTTTACGCAGCGAGTTGCGGTGCATGTTGACTCTCCTTTGCAGTATGGGCTGTAAGGTTGCGACCCTTGGCCCGCGCGAAAGTGCGATCGAACTTTCACCTTGGCGGATGGCTCGCAGGTAAACCAGGTCTACCCTGCTAGGCTGAATTTCACCGTTATCCAAGGAGCGTGAACATGACTGACCATCACACGTACAAGAAGATCGAGCTGGTGGGATCCTCGCCAACCAGCATCGAAGACGCGATCAACAATGCCCTGGCAGAAGCCGGCAAGAGCATCAAACACCTGGAATGGTTTGAAGTGGTCGATACCCGTGGGCATATTGAAGGCAACAAGGCCGCGCATTTTCAGGTCACGCTGAAGGTGGGCTTTCGTATCGCCAATAGCTGAAACACTGCCGGGCTGGATGATCCCGGCCTAATGGGGTATTCAGGAGAGGGGCGCCTTGGCGGGCGCCCTTTCTGATTTCATCTGCACAAGGAAAGCGATCGATGAACAAACTGATTCTGGCGCTGGGCCTGATGACATTGGCCGGTGGTGCGCTGGCGGCGGGCAAGCCGTGCGAAGAGCTGAAGGCAGAAATTGCCGCCAAGCTGGATGCCAAAGGGGTTACTGGCTACAAGCTGGAGGTCGTCAACAAGGGCGAGCCGGCCGGCAAGGTGATTGGTAGCTGCGAGGCGGGTACCAAAGAGATTGTGTACCGCCGCGGTTGATGCGTTTGCTTTTTCGCGGGCTCGCCCGCTCCCACAGGTACCACACTGGGTCAGGCACCCGTGCAGTCCTGTGGGAGCAGGCGAGCCCGCGAAAAAGGTCAGGCGGTCTTGAGGGCCTGCGCCAACAGCTCATAGGACCGGATCCGGTCCGCATGCTCATGCAGGTCACAGGTAAAGATCAGCTCGTCCGCCCCGGTCTGCTCCAGCAGCACCTCCACCTTGGCTCTTACCTTTTGCGGGCTGCCGATCATCGCCAGGCCCAGGAAACTGCCTACCGTATCCCGCTCATGGGGCAACCACAGCCCGTCCATGCTTTCTACCGGCGGCTTCTGCATCAGGCTTTGGCCGCGAATCAGCGCCAGGATGCGCTGGTACACCGAGGTTGCCAGGTATTCGGCCCTTTCGTCGGTTTCTGCCACCACCATGGGGATGCCCAGCATCACATACGGCTTGTCCAGCGTGGTCGAAGGCTTGAAATGATTGCGGTAAACGCGGATCGCCTCGTGCATGTAGCGCGGCGCAAAGTGTGAGGCAAAGGCATAGGGCATGCCGCGCATGCCCGCCAGCTGGGCGCTGAACAGGCTGGAACCGAGCAGCCACATCGGCACGTCAGTGTCGTGCCCCGGCACGGCGATCACTTTTTGATCATCGGTACGCGGGCCGAGGTAGCGCGACAGTTCCTCGACATCGTCCGGGAAGTCGTCCGGGCCGCCGGCACGGTCGCGGCGCAGGGCGTAGGCGGTCATCTGGTCCGAGCCCGGCGCACGGCCCAGGCCCAGGTCGATACGCCCCGGGTAGAGGCTGGCCAGGGTGCCGAACTGCTCGGCGATCACCAGCGGCGCGTGGTTGGGCAGCATCACCCCGCCAGAGCCTACGCGAATGGTCGAGGTGCCACCGGCCAGGTAGCCGATCAGCACCGACGTCGCCGAACTGGCGATGCCGTCCATGTTGTGGTGCTCCGCCACCCAGAAGCGGTTGTAGCCAAAACGCTCGACGTGTTGCGCCAGGTCCAGCGAGTTGCGCAGCGATTGCGCCGGGCCTGCATCGGCGCGCACGGGCACCAGGTCGAGGGTGGATATTTTCAGGTCACGCAGCTGCGTCATGGGAGCCTCCGCAAAGGTGGTTGGCCAGAGGCCTTTGTAACTCTGTATGGGCATATTCGGGGGATTCAATGTTTGCTGTGCGATTGGTCTGAACTTGCCGTAAGTGGCGGGCCTCTGAATCCATAACCACGTAACCGAATGACCAGGAGGCAGTATGAAAAAGACAGCATCGGCGATCTGGCAAGGTGGCTTGAAGGATGGCAAGGGCCTGCTTTCTACCGAAAGCGGCGCGCTCAAGCAGAACCCGTATGGCTTCAACACCCGTTTCGAGGGCACGCCTGGAACCAACCCGGAGGAGCTGATCGGCGCCGCGCATGCCGGCTGTTTCTCGATGGCGTTGTCGATGATGCTCGGTGAAGCAGGGCTGACTGCGGACCGGATCGACACCGCTGCCGAGGTGACGCTCGACAAGCTGCCGGATGGTTTTGCCATTACGGCCGTGCATCTTGTGCTCCGGGCCAAGGTACCGGGCGCGAGCGAGGCGCAGTTCCTGGAGATTGCCAACAAGGCCAAGGAAGGGTGCCCGGTGTCCAAGGTGCTGAACGCAAAAATCAGCCTGGATGCAGCGCTGGTGGGCTGAAGCGGCGCAACGGAGGCGGTTTGCTGTAGTCTAAACAGCGTCGGCAGCACGCTGCCTTTTCAGGAGCCGTTCCATGATTCGCGTAGCAATCGCCGTGTTGGCTTCCCTGGTCGCCACATCCACGTTGGCGGCGGTCAAGCCGTGCGAGGAACTGAAAGCCGAGATCGAGGCCAAGATCCAGGCTCAGGGTGTGCCGTCCTACACCCTGGAGATCGTGCCCAACAGTGAGGTCAAGGACCAGAATATGGTCGTCGGCACTTGCGATGGCGGGACGAAGAAGATCATTTACCAGAAGAATGATCGGTAGATTCGGGGCCGCTTTGCGGCCCATCGCAGCACAAGGCTGCTCCTGCAAACGTAGGCGATCCCTGTAGGAGCAGCCTTGTGCTGCGAATGGGCTGCAAACAGCCCCAGCTCACGGAATGCAGAACACGTTACTAGGCTCGTTCACCAGCACTTTGCGGCTGGCGTCGTACAGCAGCACCTGCGGCTCCATCACCGGCGCCCGCGCTTCCAGGCGATAACGCTCGCCGGCCTTGAAGTCGTCAAAGCGCACGGTCAGGTAGCAGGTTCGGTCCCTGGGTTCGGACATGATGCCGCCCGAGTAGATTTCATAATCGAAGCGCACCACCAGTTCGTGCTTGCCGGGCGTTACCTGAAAGTAACGGCCGTCCTCCAGGCGCTTGCCATCGAGGCGGTCGGCCATGATCACGCGGCCGGGGGTCATGGTGTACAGATCAACCCAGGCCTGCTTGGGGTCGACGGGGGGCAAGGGGCTGGCGCAAGCCCCCAGTGCACTGAGGGCGATCAGCATCATGGGCTGGCGCATGGCAAAACTCCCACTTGCGATTTACAAGTAACAAGCATAGCGCCGTTTGTGCGGTTCAGGTGCGTTGGCAGCCTGCAGGCAAGCCTTGGCCGACCATTTTCTGCTGGTCGTTGTAGAGCTTGATCCAGGGGCGGAAGCCGATACTGCCAGCGTGCAGCTGATAGCGCTGCCCGGCGGCAAAGTCCTTGAAGCTCAGTTTGACCTGGCAGTCGCGCCACAAGGGCTCGTCGACCGGGCCGATATTGCTGGGTGTGACCGGGAACTGGTAGCGCACGGTCAGCTCGTGGCTGCCGGGCTGTACTTCGAAATAGCGGCTGTCGGCCCAGTCACGTTCATCGACCTGCACGGCGTCCAGCGAGGTGTTGTCGTAGGGGGTAAGGTCGATCCAGGCCTGATTCGGGTCCGGGGCTGGCAACGTGGAACAGGCGGATATCAGCAACAGTGAACCGGCGACCAACAATGCACGCATGGCGAAACTCCCCCTTGGCGAGATAGTCTTGGAGCGAATTTGGCCTTGAGCGAGTCATACAGCCCGGATGCTTCGACTTTTTTTTATGCAGCGCTCAGACCCTGGGGCACTCGACCGCGTTTTCACCCGTTTGGTTCCGCTGCTGGGGGCGCTCCTGCTGAACGGTTGCAGCAGCGTGGCCTCCTATGGGCAGCTGGCCGAGGGCCAATTGCAGCTGCTGCGTGCGCGACAGCCAGTCGCGCAGGTGCTTGCCGACCCCACCACGTCACCGCAGTTACGCTCGCGCCTGGCGCACGCTGAACAGGCGCGGGTGTTCGCCAGCCAGCAGTTGAAACTGCCGGATAACCGCAGCTACCGGGTTTATGCCGACATTGGCCGGCCTTATGTGGTGTGGAATGTGTTTGCCACGCCCGAACTGTCGTTGCAGCCGGTGACGCACTGTTTCCCGATTGCGGGGTGCGTGGCCTATCGCGGCTACTACCAGCAAGGTGCGGCACGCGGGGCGGCGGCATTGATGCGCCAGGACGGCCTGGATGTGTATCTGGGGGGCGTGGAGGCGTATTCGACCCTTGGCTGGTTCGACGACCCGATCCTGTCGTCAATGGTCGGTTGGGGCGACGAGCGCCTGGCCACACTCATCTTCCATGAACTGGCTCACCAGCGCTTCTATGTGCAGGACGATACCGAGTTCAACGAATCGTTTGCCTCCTTTGTCGAGCAGGAAGGCACCCGGCAATGGCGTGCAGCGCGTGGGCTTGCCGCTGTTGGCGAGGAGCAGGGGCAGCAGCGTGACCAGTTCATCAGGCTGGTGCTGGCCAGCCGTGAGCGGTTGCAGGCGATTTATGGCGGGCCGCTGGACGATGCGCACAAGCGGCTGGCCAAGCAGGCCGAGTTTGAGCGTTTGAGGCGTGAGTACCGGCAGGTGCGTGATGGCCAGTGGGGCGGTGACAAGCGTTATGACGCCTGGATGTATGGGCCGATGAGTAATGCCAAGTTGTTGCCGTTTGGGCTGTATGACCAGTGGGTGCCGGCGTTTGCGGCGGTGTTCCGTGAGGTGGGCGGGGACTGGCTTCGGTTTTACCAGCGGGTCGAGCAGTTGGGGCGGTTGCCGATTGAAGAGCGCAAGGCTGCGTTGCAGGGGTTGATGGTTAACCTGTGAGATTTTGGGGCCGCGTTGCGGCCCTTTCGCGACACAAGGCCGCTCCTACAGGACATACGCGATTCTTGTAGGAGCGGCCTTGTGTCGCGATGGGCTGCAAAGCAGCCCCTTAGGGCCCTCAAGCCTTGATGAATGCCTGATGCATCTCGGCCAAGGTCGCAAAGTGGTAGGCCGGCTCTTCTGCCATCAGCTCTTCCCGGCTACCAAACCCATACCCCACCGCCACCGCCTGCAAGCCATTGCTGCGCGCGCCGATCAGGTCATGCTTGCGGTCCCCGATCATCAGGGTTTGCGCCGGGTCCAGCCCTTCTTCATCCAGCAGGTGGCGAATCAGCTCGACCTTGTTGGTGCGCGTGCCGTCCAGCTCGCTGCCGTAAATCACCTTGAAGTGGTGGTCAAAGGCGAAGTGCCGGGCGATTTCGCGGGCGAATTCCCACGGCTTGGAGGTGGCGATGTACAGCGTACGGCCCTGACCGTTCAGGGCTTCGAGCAACTCCGGCACGCCCTGGAACACCAGGTTTTCGTACAGGCCGGTGACGCGGAAACGCTCCCGGTAGAAGTTCACCGCCTCCCAGGCCCTGGCTTCGTCGAAGCTGTAGAACTGCATGAAGGCCTGCAGCAGGGGTGGGCCGATGAAATGTTCGAGGCGGGCCAGGTCCGGCTCGTCGATGCCCAGCTTGGCCAGGGCATACTGGATCGAGCGGGTGATGCCCAGGCGTGGGTCGGTCAGGGTGCCGTCGAGGTCGAAGAGGATGTTTTGCTGTTGCATGCTCGTCTCGTTAGTCGGGTTTATTCCGGTTGGTCGTAGCCTTCGGCCAGGTGTTGGTCCTTGAGCTTCACGTAGTTGCCGGCGCTGTAGGAGAAGAACGCGCGCTCTTTGTCGTTCAGCAGCCGGGCCTGTTTCACCGGGCTGCCCATGTACAGGTAACCACTGGCCAGGCGTTTGCCCGGCGGTACCAGGCTGCCGGCACCGATGATCACTTCGTCCTCGACGATGGCGCCATCCATGATGGTGCTGCCCATGCCGACCAGGATGCGGTTGCCCAGGGTGCAGCCATGCAGCATCACCTTGTGGCCGATGGTCACCTCGTCACCGATGATCAGCGGGAAACCGTCCGGGTTGAACGGGCCGGCGTGGGTGATGTGCAGCACACTGGCGTCCTGCACGCTGGTGCGTGCGCCGATGCGGATGCGGTGCATGTCGCCGCGTACCACGGTCAGCGGCCAGACCGAGCTGTCTTCACCGATCTCCACGTCGCCCAGCACCACTGCCGAGCGGTCGACGAAGGCACGTAGCCCAACTTTCGGAGTGTGTTGCTGGAAGCTTCGGATGGCCATGATAGCGTCTCTCATCTGTGCCGATAGGCAGGCTGCCTGCTGCGGTCGGCGTCGATTGTAATTAAGATGGGGCAGTGTTTCTTCTGCCAAGGTATCCAAACCGTGACTGCGAACAACCCGCTTCTGCAATCCCACGATCTGCCGCCCTTCTCGCAAATCCGTGCCGAACACGTGTTCCCGGCGATCGAAGCTATCCTGGCCGACAACCGTAAAGCCATTGCCGAGATCCTCGAAAAGCAGGGCAAGGCCCCTACCTGGGCTGGCCTGGTGCTGGCCATGGACGAACTGAACGACCGCCTGGGCGCTGCCTGGAGCCCGGTCAGCCACCTCAATGCGGTGTGCAACAGCGCCGAACTGCGTGAGGCCTACGAGTCGTGCCTGCCTGCATTGAGCGCCTACTCGACCGAACTGGGTCAGAACCGCGCGCTTTTCGAAGCCTACCAGGCGCTGATCGATAGCCCCGAAGCCGCCGGCTTCGATGTGGCGCAAAAGACTATTCTCGAACACGCCCTGCGTGACTTCCGCCTGTCGGGTATCGACCTGCCGGCGGACAAGCAGCAGCGCTACGCCGAAGTGCAAAGCAAGCTCAGCGAGCTGGGCAGCCGCTTCTCCAACCAGCTGCTCGACGCCACCCAGGCCTGGACCAAGCACGTTACCGACGAAGCCGCACTGGCCGGCCTGACCGATTCGGCCAAGGCGCAGATGGCGGCCGCTGCCCAGGCCAAGGGCCTCGACGGCTGGCTGATCACCCTGGAATTCCCCAGCTACTACGCCGTGATGACCTACGCCAGCGACCGCGCCCTGCGCGAAGAGCTGTACGCTGCCTACTGCACCCGCGCCTCGGACCAGGGCCCGAATGCCGGCCAGTTCGACAACGGCCCGGTGATGCAGGAAATTCTCGACCTGCGCCAGGAACTGGCTGCGTTGCTGGGTTACAAGAACTACGCCGAGCTGAGCCTGGCCACCAAGATGGCCGAGTCCAGCGACCAGGTGTTGAGCTTCCTGCGGGACCTGGCCAAGCGTTCCAAGCCGTTTGCCGCCCAGGACCTGGAGCAGCTGAAGGCCTATGCCGCCGAGCAGGGCTGCCCTGAACTGGCCAGCTGGGACGCCGGCTACTTTGGCGAGAAGCTGCGCGAGCAGCGCTACAGCGTGTCGCAGGAAGCCCTGCGCGCCTACTTCCCGATCGACAAGGTGCTGGGCGGTCTGTTCAGCATCGTGCAGCGCCTGTACGGCATCGAAATCGCCGAGCTCAAGGGCTTCGACAGCTGGCACCCGGACGTGCGCCTGTTCGAGATCAAGGAAAACGGCCAGCATGTCGGCCGCTTCTTCTTCGACCTTTACGCCCGCGCCAACAAGCGCGGCGGTGCCTGGATGGACGGCGCCCGCGACCGTCGTCGCACTGCCGGTGGCGAGCTGCAGAGCCCGGTGGCCAACCTGGTGTGCAACTTCACCCCGGCCGCACCCGGCAAGCCTGCACTGCTGACTCACGATGAAGTCACCACCCTGTTCCACGAATTCGGCCACGGCCTGCACCACCTGCTGACCCGCATCGAGCATGCCGGTGTTTCCGGTATCAACGGCGTGGCCTGGGACGCGGTCGAGTTGCCAAGCCAGTTCATGGAAAACTGGTGCTGGGAGCCGGAAGGCCTGGCGCTGATCTCCGGCCACTACGAAACCGGCGCGGCCCTGCCCCAGGACCTGCTGGACAAGATGCTGGCGGCGAAGAACTTCCAGTCGGGCATGATGATGGTGCGCCAGTTGGAGTTCTCGCTGTTCGACTTCGAGCTGCACGCCAGCCATGGCGACGGTCGCAGCGTACTGCAGGTGCTCGAAGGCGTGCGTGACGAGGTGTCGGTCATGCGCCCACCGGCGTACAACCGCTTCCCCAACAGCTTTGCGCACATTTTTGCGGGCGGTTACGCGGCGGGCTACTACAGCTACAAGTGGGCTGAAGTGCTGTCGGCTGACGCTTTCTCGCGCTTCGAGGAAGAAGGTGTGCTGAATGCCGAGACCGGGCGTGCCTTCCGCGAGGCTATCCTGGCCCGTGGCGGTTCGCGCGAGCCGATGGTGCTGTTTGTCGACTTCCGTGGCCGTGAACCTTCCATCGATGCGCTGCTGCGCCATAGTGGTCTTACCGAAGGCGCTGCGGCGTGAGCGAGGTAGTTGTGAACAAGACCAAGAAACGCTTCATCGCCGGGGCGGTATGCCCCGCGTGCAGCGAGCCCGACAAGCTGATGATGTGGAGCGAAGACGACGTACCGCACCGCGAGTGCGTCGCCTGCGGGTTCACCGACACCCTCAACGAGCAGGGCTTGTCGGTGCCCAAGGAGCTCGGCACCCGGGTCAACCACCTGGCGCCCAAGGCGGCGCCGGCCAAGGTCCAGACGGTGCAGTTCTTCCCTAATCCGAAGCTGAAGAAACCGACAGAGTAAGCACTGGCTGTCGGATCAGAGGCGCTGGTGGATTCATGGTAGCTGCGATACTGTATGTAAATACAGTATAGGGGTTAGCCATGAATCCTCCAGCACCACTAAAGGGCCGTGGCACGGCGCACAACCCGCACAACCGCTTCGCTCCCAGCCACTCGGTGGTGGAGGATGACGGCTGGTATCAGGAAGTGCCGCAGAGCCAAGGGACCGAGGTGCGGATCGAGACGGCCAAGTCGGTGATCAGCCGTAACACCTCACCCGACCTGCCCTTTGATCGCTCGATCAACCCCTACCGCGGCTGCGAGCATGGCTGCATCTACTGCTATGCCCGCCCTTCCCATGCCTACTGGGACCTGTCCCCCGGCCTAGACTTCGAAACCAAGCTGATCGCCAAGACCAACGCCGCCGAGGTGCTGGCACAGCAATTGAGCAAACCGGGCTACGTGTGCGCGCCGATCAACCTGGGCTCCAATACAGACCCGTACCAGCCGATCGAGCGGGAGCAGTTGCTGACCCGGCGGCTGCTGGAAGTGTTGCTGCGTTTTCGTCACCCGGTGACCATCGTGACCAAAGGTTCGCTGGTGTTGCGCGACCTCGACCTGCTGGCCGAAATGGCCCGGCAGCGTCTGGCGCGGGTAATGATCAGCCTGACCACGCTGGACGACGACCTCAAGCGGGTTCTGGAACCGCGGGCGGCGTCACCCAGTGCCCGGTTGAGGGCCATCCGCGTGTTGCGCGAGGCGGGTGTGCCGGTGGGTGTGTTGTGTTCGCCGATGATTCCGATGATCAACGACAGTGAGCTGGAGCGTTTGCTGGAGGCTGCCAGGGAAGCGGGCGCACAGAGCGCGGCCTACATGATGCTGCGCCTGCCACTGGAGGTGGCGCCGCTGTTCGAGCAGTGGCTGCAGGACCATTACCCGCAACGGGCGGCCCATGTGTTGAGCCTGATTCGCCAGAGCCGGGGCGGCGAGCTGTATGACAGCCGGTTTGGTGCGCGCATGCGCGGTGAAGGGGTATTTGCCGAGTTGTTGGCGCAACGGTTTGCCAAAGCCATGAAGCGGCTGGATTTTGAAGGGCGCGAGGCGCAGACGCTGGACTGCTCTGCCTTCTGCCCGCCCAATGGGCAGATGGCCCTGTTTTGATTTTGAAAAGATCACGGTTTTTGTGGGAGCGGGCGTGCCCGCGAACACCGGCGTAGCCGGTGCCTTATACCGAGTTGCCCTTTTCGCGGGCACGCCCGCTCCCACAGGCAGCTTGCAGGTCTCAGGTCCCCAAATGGGGCCCATTGCCAGCCCTCAATACAACTAATCCGAGTTAATAATTGCGCTAATACATATTGGCAGTTGATGTTTTTTTGCTATTATCCAGAACCCGCCTTTTATATCTGGAACGCCCGTTCTAGAGCCTTCGAATTAAGTTTCAGTTAAGTTTTCCCCGCTAGCGTAGGAAATCAGTCCACACCGACTGTGATCTATGGCCCGTGCGCGTCATCTAAAACCCTGCATAGCCAGAATCTTTCACCGGTAAAATGGATTTACCAACACACCGTCAAGAGGATGAATCATGCCCGTCAAGGACCCATCCAAGGTCGTTCCGGAGGTACCCGCTGAGGGCGCCGATGCCGCCCTGAAGCACATCGTCGACGGCTTCCTGCGCTTTCACCATGACGTCTTCCCCGAACAGCAAGAGCTGTTCAAGAAGCTCGCCACTGCGCAAACGCCGCGTGCCATGTTCATCACCTGCGCCGACTCGCGCATCGTCCCCGAGCTGATCACCCAGAGCTCGCCTGGCGACCTGTTCGTAACCCGTAACGTGGGTAACGTGGTACCGCCCTACGGTCAGATGAACGGCGGCGTTTCCAGCGCCATCGAATACGCCGTGCTTGCGCTGAAAGTGCACCACATCATCGTCTGTGGCCATTCCGACTGTGGCGCCATGCGTGCGGTACTCAACCCGCAATCGCTGACCAAGATGCCGACTGTTTCCGCCTGGCTGCGCCATGCCGAAGTGGCGCGTACCGTGGTCGAGAACAACTGCTCGTGCGGTACCGAACACGAAACCATGCAGGTGCTGACCAAGGAAAACGTGATCGCCCAGTTGCATCACCTGCGCACCCACCCTTCGGTTGCCTCGCGCCTTGCAGCCGGTGAGCTGTTCATTCATGGCTGGGTTTACGACATCGAAACCAGCAAGATCGAAGCTTATGACGCCATCAGCGACAGCTTCCTGCCCCTGGCTGCTGGCGAGCCGGTCCCCTGCGCTACTCCGAGAGGCCGCTACTAAGCGACCCATCCACCGCTAGAACCTTGATAGCCGGCTGCACCCTATGGGGTGTGGCGCGGCCTTCGGCTGCCTTGAATTCCCTGACTGCCTTGCCGGCAAGCCCGCTGGCGGCCCGCGCTTGCGCGCTCGTCAGGGGCAAACGTGCCCACGGCCAGAGGAATGGCCGTGCGACAGAGAAAGGAGAAACACGGTGAACATTACACAGTTGAAAGCGGCCCTGCCGCGTGAGTTGCTGGCGTCGGTGGTGGTTTTTCTGGTGGCCCTGCCGTTGTGCATGGGTATCGCGATTGCCTCGGGCATGCCGCCGGCCAAGGGCCTGATTACCGGCATTATCGGCGGCATTGTGGTGGGTTTCCTCGCCGGTTCGCCGTTGCAGGTCAGCGGCCCTGCCGCCGGCCTGGCGGTACTGGTGTTCGAACTGGTGCGCCAGCATGGCATGGCCATGCTTGGGCCGATCCTGTTGCTGGCCGGGCTGCTGCAGTTGCTGGCCGGGCGCCTGCGCCTGGGTTGCTGGTTTCGTGTCACTGCGCCAGCGGTGGTGTACGGCATGTTGGCGGGGATTGGCGTGCTGATCGTGTTGTCGCAGGTGCATGTGATGTTCGACACGGCGCCGCAGCCTTCCGGGTTGCAGAACCTGCTGGAGTTCCCGTCCACCGTTGCCGCAGCCCTGCCACAGGAAAACGCAGGCTCCGGCTGGATGGCCGGTGCGCTGGGCCTGGGCACCATCGCCATCATGTGGGGCTGGGAACGCCTGCGGCCGCAGCGGCTGCGCTTCGTCCCTGGCGCCCTGCTGGGTGTTGCCGCCATGACTGCCATCAGTATGTGGCTGGCCTTGCCGGTAAACCGCGTGCAGGTGCCGGCAGACCTGTCCGAGGCCATCGACTGGCTCCGCCCGGCTGACCTGATGCAACTGGCCGACCCTACCCTGCTGGTCGCCGCCTTTGCCCTGGCCTTCATCGCCAGCGCCGAAACCTTGCTCTCGGCCGCGGCGGTAGACCGCATGCACAGCGGCCAGCGTTCGGACTTTGACCGTGAACTGTCGGCCCAAGGTATCGGCAACATGCTCTGTGGCGTGCTGGGCGCGCTGCCGATGACGGGTGTGATCGTGCGCAGCTCGGCCAATGTGCAGGCGGGGGCGCAGACGCGGGCATCGGCAATCTTTCACGGCTTGTGGCTGTTGGCCTTCGTGGTGGTGTTGAGCAGCGTGCTGCAGCAGATTCCGGTGGCGAGCCTGGCGGGTGTGCTGGTGTTTACCGGGGTCAAGCTGGTCGACTTCAAGGCATTTCGTGGCCTGGGCCGTTATGGTCGCATGCCGATGTTCACCTATGCGGCGACGGCGCTGGCCATCATCTTCACCGACCTGCTGACCGGGGTGCTGCTGGGCTTTGCCCTGACCCTGCTGAAGCTGGCGTTCAAGGCAGCGCGGCTGAAGATCAACCTGGTGAGCCTGGAGAAGGCCGGGCACATGGAGCTGCGGTTAAGTGGTGCGGCGACGTTCCTGAAGGTGCCGGCGCTGACCCAGGTGCTGGATACCGTACCGGCGGGCACCACGTTGCATGTGCCGTTGGGCAACCTGAGCTACATCGACCACTCGTGCCTTGAGCTGCTGGAGGACTGGAACCGCAGTAATGCGGCCAATGGCTCACGGTTGTTGATCGAGCAGCGGCGCCTGAAGCGGCGGATCGAAGGGCGGTTGCGCACTACGGCGGGGGTTGGGGCCTGAAAACTTCTATCGCCTGAACTGGCCTCTTCGCGGGTGAACCCGCTCCCACAGGGACCGCACAGACACTCAATGCTGTGCAGTACCTGTGGGAGCGGGCGGTACAGGAATATCAGGCTGGCTGACCCAGCTCCACACCCAGCTGGCGCGACAGGCAAGGCCAGCGCTTCCACGCCTCGCCGGTTGCCGGGCTGCTCAGCTTTTCGCGGTAAGCCTCCACCGATTCCACCGCAAAGCTTTCGTTATTGAGCATTTCGTCAACCGAGTGGTGCACCACTTCATCCAGCTGGTTGGCAAAGCTTTCGCCAATCAGCTGGTGGGCAATAAGGTTGGCGACCGTGGTGTCGACCGGGATCAGCGGCTGCTGGAAGTGGCGGATGTACAGGTCATTCACCTCTTCCACCAGGCGGTGCGCCAGGTAGGCCTCATCCAGCAGGCAGTCCAGGCCTACATGCCCTTGCATCACGCTGGGCGGCTGCAGGAAGTAAGCCTCGGCAATTTTCAGTACAGGTTTGATCTGCGATTCGATCCCGGCTTCGCGGGCGACCTCGTGGGCGGCCTCCAGCAGTTCCGGAACTTGGTCGATGTAGGCGCTGACGAAGCGCGCCAAAGTACCCTGGGCGTCCTGCTCAGGCAGTTGGATCGAGGGGTGCAGATGGGGCAGTTGCAGCTCGAGACGCTGTTTCAATTGGCCGGTCTGGCCTTCATGTTGATGGGCTTGGCTTACCTGCTCGCGTACAGCAGCGATGTTCATGACAACTCCAGGGACATTACGTTTCAAACGGAAGACACTAAATTAGCTCGGTATACAGAATACCTAAGACGCATTTGTTATAAGCGGCGCAAACGTGTGCGCTATCAGGTATATGGGAGTGCCATTATTGCGCCACACCCTATCAAGCGCGCGGTTTTCAGACCATTCAGTCATTTCGTGAAGTTCATTTCACACGCTTCATTGCGTGCCATTGGTCGCTGTCTATACTCCCGTTGAACGTGATTCGTTGATGAGGCCCGACTGCTTTTGCAGGGGCTCGGTCGTCGAAGCCAGGCAGTCTTGACCGCCGTTCCCTCTTGCCGCAGGCCACGCCTCCGGGACAACAAGAATTAGAAGGGGAACCCGCAATGATGCGACATCCACATGTCTGGATGGGCCTCCTGTTGTGGTCGGTTTTTGGTCAGGCCAACGCCGCCTGGACCGTGAACATGCACCCGGGGGCGACGGAGGTTTCCAACGCCGTCTTCGACCTGCACATGACCATCTTCTGGATCTGCGTGATCATCGGCGTAGTTGTATTCGGCGCGATGTTCTGGTCCATGGTCGTCCACCGCCGCTCCACTGGCCAGCAGGCCGCGCATTTCCACGAGCATACCTGGGTGGAAATCATGTGGACCGTGGTGCCCTTCCTGATTCTGGTGGTAATGGCCATTCCGGCCACTAAGACCCTGATCGACATCTACGACGCCAGCGAGTCGGACATCGACATCCAGGTCACCGGCTACCAGTGGAAGTGGCACTACAAATACCTGGGCCAGGATGTGGAGTTCTTCAGCAACCTGGCCACCCCCACCGATCAGATTCACAACAAGGCCCCCAAGGACGAGCATTACCTGCTCGAAGTCGACCAGCCGCTGGTGCTGCCGGTGGGCGCCAAAGTGCGCTTCCTGGTGACTGCCGCCGACGTCATCCACTCCTGGTGGGTGCCGGCCTTCGCGGTCAAGCGCGACGCCATCCCCGGCTTTGTCAACGAAGCCTGGACCCGTATCGAAAAGCCCGGCATCTACCGCGGCCAGTGCACCGAGCTGTGCGGCAAGGACCACGGCTTCATGCCGGTAGTGGTGGAGGTCAAGTCCAAGGCCGACTACGACACCTGGCTGGGTGAGCGCAAGGCTGAAGCCGCCAAGCTCAAGGAACTGACCAGCAAGGAGTGGACCCTGGAAGAGCTGGTGGAACGTGGCGACAAGGTCTACCACACCACCTGCGTGGCCTGTCACCAGGCCGAAGGCCAGGGCCTGCCGCCGATGTTCCCGGCGCTCAAGGGCTCGAAGATCGCCACCGGGCCGAAGGAAGGCCACCTGAGCATTGTCTTCCACGGCAAGCCCGGTACCGCCATGGCGGCGTTCGGCAAGCAACTCTCGGAAGTCGACATTGCCGCCGTTGTCACCTACGAACGCAACGCCTGGGGCAACAACAAGGGCGACATGGTCACGCCGAAGGACGTGCTGGCGCTGAAGCAGGCAGAAGCCAAGTGAACCGGGTTACTCGCGGCAATCAATGGGTTGCAGGAGACAGGACATGAGCACAGTGATCGACGACCACGCCCACGGCCATGAGCACGCCCACGGCCCGGCCAAGGGCCTGATGCGCTGGGTACTGACCACCAACCATAAAGACATCGGCACGATGTACCTGTGGTTCAGCTTCATCATGTTCCTGCTTGGCGGCTCGTTCGCCATGGTGATCCGCGCCGAGCTGTTCCAGCCTGGCCTGCAGATCGTGGAGCCAGCCTTCTTCAACCAGATGACCACCATGCACGGCCTGATCATGGTGTTTGGCGCGGTGATGCCGGCCTTCGTCGGCCTGGCCAACTGGATGATCCCGTTGATGATCGGCGCGCCTGACATGGCCCTGCCGCGCATGAACAACTTCAGCTTCTGGCTGCTGCCGGCAGCCTTCCTGCTGTTGGTCTCGACCCTGTTCAGCCCGGGTGGCGGGCCGAACTTCGGCTGGACCTTCTACGCCCCGCTGTCCACCACCTACGCCCCCGCCAGCGTCACCTTCTTCATCTTCGCCATCCACCTGATGGGTATCAGCTCGATCATGGGCGCGATCAACGTGATTGCCACCATCCTCAACCTGCGTGCGCCTGGCATGACCCTGATGAAGATGCCGCTGTTTGTCTGGACCTGGCTGATCACGGCCTTTCTGCTGATTGCGGTGATGCCGGTGCTGGCCGGTGTGGTGACCATGATGCTGATGGACATTCACTTCGGCACCAGTTTCTTCAGCGCGGCCGGGGGCGGTGACCCGGTGCTGTTCCAGCACGTGTTCTGGTTCTTCGGCCACCCCGAGGTGTACATCATGATCCTGCCGGCCTTTGGTGCGGTCAGCTCGATCATCCCGGCGTTCTCGCGCAAGCCGCTGTTCGGCTACACCTCGATGGTGTACGCCACCGGCGCAATTGCCTTCCTGTCGTTCATCGTCTGGGCCCACCACATGTTCGTGGTCGGCATCCCGGTAGTCGGTGAGCTGTTCTTCATGTACGCCACCATGCTGATTGCCGTGCCCACCGGGGTGAAGGTGTTCAATTGGGTCAGCACCATGTGGGAAGGCTCGCTCACCTTCGAAACGCCGATGTTGTTCGCCATCGCCTTCGTGATCCTGTTTACCATCGGCGGCTTCTCCGGGCTGATGCTGGCCATCGCCCCGGCGGACTTCCAGTACCACGACACCTACTTCGTGGTGGCGCACTTCCACTACGTGCTGGTGCCCGGGGCAATCTTCGGCATCTTCGCCTCGGCGTACTACTGGCTACCGAAATGGACCGGCCACATGTACGACGAAACCCTTGGCAAGCTGCACTTCTGGCTGTCGTTCATCGGCATGAACATGGCCTTCTTCCCCATGCACTTCGTGGGGCTGGCCGGCATGCCGCGACGCATCCCCGACTACAACCTGCAGTTCGCCGACTTCAACATGGTGTCGTCGATCGGTGCCTTCATGTTCGGCGCCACGCAGATCTTCTTCCTGTTCATCGTCATCAAGTGCATCCGCGGCGGGGCGCCGGCACCGGCCAAGCCCTGGGATGGCGCCGAGGGCCTGGAGTGGTCGATCCCCTCACCTGCGCCCTACCACACCTTCCAGACACCACCGGAAGTGAAATAGGAAACCCGCCATGAACGGCCTGTCGCTGAAACGCCTGGTAACGCGCCTGCTGATGCTGACGGTGGTGATGTTCGCCTTCGGCTTTGCCCTGGTGCCGATCTACGACGTGATGTGCAAGGCCTTCGGCATCAACGGCAAGACCGGCGGGCAATACGAGGGCAGCCAGGTCAGTGACCCGTCGCGTTCGGTGCGGGTGCAGTTCATGTCGACCAATGCCAGCGACATGGTCTGGGACTTCTACTCCACGGCTGACCAACTGGAGGTCAACCCGGGGGCGGTGAACCAGATGATCTTCGTCGCGCAAAACCCGACCGACCGACCCATGAGCGCGCAGGCGGTACCCAGCATCACCCCGGCCGAGGCCGCGGCGTACTTCCACAAGACCGAGTGCTTCTGCTTTACCCAGCAGGTGCTGCAGCCCGGCGAACGCATCGAGATGCCCGTGCGCTTCATCGTCGACCGCGACCTGCCGGTCAGCGTGAAGCACCTGACACTGGCCTACACCTTGTTCGACATCACCGCTCGCCACCCGCCGGTCGCGCATGTTGCGGCCCAGGACGTCCAGGGCGCCCGTTAAGGGAAGGAGAACAGCAATGGCAAGTCACCAGCACTATTACGTTCCGGCGCAGAGCAAGTGGCCGATCATCGCCACCATCGGCATGTTCATCACGGTGTTCGGCCTGGGCACCTGGTTCAACGACATGAAGGCCGGGCACCCGGATTCGCACGGGCCGCTGATCTTCTTCGTGGGTGCGTTGTTTCTGGCCTACATGCTGTTCGGCTGGTTTGGCGCAGTGGTCAAGGAGAGCCGAGCCGGGTTGTACAGCCCGCAGCTGGACCGCTCGTTCCGCTGGGGCATGAGCTGGTTCATCTTCTCTGAAGTCATGTTCTTCCTGGCCTTCTTCGGTGCGCTGTTCTACGTGCGCGTACTGGCAGGGCCGTGGCTGGGTGGCGACGGGGCCAAGGGTGTTGCACACATGCTGTGGCCCACGTTCGAATTCACCTGGCCGCTGCTGCACACGCCCGACCCGAAACTGTTCCCGCCGCCCAAGGAAGTGATCGACCCGTGGCACCTGCCGCTAATCAACACCATCTTGCTGGTCAGTTCCAGTGTGACCATCACCATTGCCCACCACGCCCTGCGCCGTGATCACCGCGGGCCGCTGAAATTCTGGATGGCCCTGACCATCCTGCTGGGGCTCAGCTTCATTGCATTGCAAGCCTTCGAGTATCACGAAGCCTATACCAAGCTGGGGCTGACGCTGGGGTCGGGGATCTATGGCGCGACGTTTTTCATGCTCACCGGGTTCCACGGTGCCCACGTGACCTTGGGCACGATCATCCTGATCGTGATGTTCGTGCGCATCTTGCGCGGGCATTTCAACCCCGAGAAACACTTCGGCTTCGAGGCAGCCAGCTGGTATTGGCACTTCGTCGACGTGGTGTGGGTGGGGTTGTTCATCTTTGTGTATGTGCTGTAAGGCCAATCGCCGGCAAGCCAGCTCCCACAGGGTTACACAGGGCCTGTGGCCTATGCAGATTCCTGTGGGAGCTGGCTTGCCGGCGATGAGGCCAGCAAAACGAGTGCAGTTTCAGAAGGGGGCGTGTGAAACCAGCTGACCGCTGAGCAAACCCCAGGCGACCAGGGCAATGGTCAGGGCCGCCAGGGTCACCCGCACGGTCAGAGCCTTCAGCAGACGAGTCGAGTTTTCGTCGTCCTTGACCAGAAACACCAGGCCACTGAACAGGCTGGCAATCGTGGCCAACAGCATCAGGACAATCGCGGCCTTGAGCATGGCGCTACTCCGGGGGGATGCGGTGATGTGGATAAGTATAGCGAGGCGCCCGTGAGGCCGTTTCGCCCAGGCTGGGTACCGACTCTGGTGGTGCTTGCACTGCTGCCGGGGCTGGTTGCGCTCGGCTGCTGGCAACTCGGCCGCGCCGAGGAAAAGCGCGCGCTGCTGGCCACCTATGCCGAGCGGCGCATCGAGGCGCCGATCACCACCGCCCAGCTCGCATCAAGCGACGACAATGCGTTTCGCCGCCTGCACCTGTACGGCCGCTTCGACGCCGAGCACAGCGTATTGCTGGACAACCGCATGCGCGATGGCCAGGCCGGTGTCGAACTCCTGCAACCCTTCCATGACCAGGCCAGTGGCCAGTGGCTGCTGATCAACCGCGGCTGGCTGCCATGGCCAGACCGCCGCGTGCCTGTGCATTTCGACACCCCTGCACACGCCTTGGCACTGGACGCTTCGGTGTATGTATCGCCGGGCAGCACGTTCCAGCTGCATCCCGACCCTGAAGGCGGCCAATGGCCGCACCTGCTCACAGCCGTTGATGCCGCGCAGCTATGGCCGGCGCTGGGCCGTGAAGGCTTTGCCCATGAGTTGCGCCTGGAGCCCGGCCCGGCGGCCTATCGCCTGGACTGGCCGGTTGTCGCCATGGGCCCGGAAAAACACCTGGGCTACGCCGTGCAGTGGTTTGCCCTGGCGGGTGCACTGGTTCTGCTTTACCTCTATTTCGGCTGGCACCACAACAAGGAGAAACGCCATGGCCACCGCCACTCCACTGGACGTGCCTGAACGTAGCAAACCCAGAGCCCGCGGGCGTTTGCAGCTTTTGCTGATCCTGCTGGTAGTGCTCGGGCCGATGATTCTGGCCACCAGCATGTACAAGCTGAAGTTCTGGGTGCCAGAAGGCCGCAGTTACCACGGCGCCATGATCGGCAACGGTGAAACCCGCACCGATATCGGCGTGGCAGGCCAGGACCAGCGTTGGCAGTTGCTGGTCAGTGCGCCCGAAGCCTGTACCGAGGACTGCCAGCGCCTGGTGTACCTGGCCCGGCAAATCCAGGTGGGCCTGGGCCGCGATGCCAGCCGTGCCAGCCATGCACTGGCCACCGCCCAGCCACTGAGCGCCGACTACCAGGCGCTGCTGGGCCGCGAGTACCCGCAGCTGCAACGCTACCCGCTGGATGCCCCGCGCTACCTGCAGAAGGTGGGCGAGCCTGGCCCGCAACTGTGGATCGTCGACCCCCACGGCAACCTGGTGCTGCGTTATGACGGCAAGGCCAACGGCAAGCATGTGCTGGATGACCTGCGCCACCTGCTCAAGCTGTCCAACATCGGCTAGGAGCCTGCCATGGCCAGACCTGGATACCGCATTGCTGTGTTCGCCACCCTGTTGGCACTGCTGGTCGTCCTGCTGGGTGCCTACACCCGCCTGACCCACGCCGGCCTCGGCTGCCCCGACTGGCCGGGTTGCTATGGCTTCATCAGCGTGCCCAAGAGCGAGGCCCAGCTTGCCCATGCCGAGCTGCACTTCCCCGATCACCCGGTGGAAGAGGCCAAGGGCTGGGCGGAAATGGTCCATCGCTATTTCGCCGGTACCTTGGCCATGGTGATTGCCCTGCTCGCCTTCCAGGCGCTGCGTCGGCATGCCCGCGATGGCCAGCCTTACCGCCTGCCGGTGCTGTTGCTGGGTGTGGTGCTGGCCCAGGCGGCTTTCGGCATGTGGACGGTCACCCTGAAGCTGTGGCCGCAGGTGGTCACGGCGCATTTGCTGGGTGGCTTCACCACCCTGAGCTTGCTATTCCTGTTGTCACTGCGTCTATCCCGGGCCTTTGCGCCCTTGCCGAAACTGCCACTGAGCCTGCGGCGGATCGCTGCGCTGGCGCTGTTGGTGGTGGTCGGCCAGATCGCCCTGGGCGGCTGGGTCAGTGCCAACTATGCAGCGGTCGCCTGCATTGACCTGCCGACCTGTCACGGCCAGTGGTGGCCAGCGGCGGACTTCAGCAATGGCTTCCACCTGACCCAGCACGTCGGCCCCAATTACCTGGGCGGGCAACTGGACAGTGATGCCCGCACGGCCATCCACATCAGCCACCGCCTGGGCGCGCTACTGGTCACCTGCGTGCTGCTGATGCTCAGTTGGAAGCTGTACCGCTGTGGCCTCCCCGGCCTGGCGCGGCTGGTGCTGCTGGCGCTGGCCCTGCAAGTGGGCCTGGGCATCAGCAACGTGGTGTTCCACCTGCCGCTGGCGGTAGCGGTTGCGCACAATGCCGGCGGGGCACTGTTGTTGCTGAGCATGGTGCTGGTGAACTACCGCATTCGAGTGGTCGACAAGGTACGCGTGGGTGTCGGCCAAGGCTGGCGCCTGCGACCGGTGGCCGGCGTGGGCATCTCCCATCACATGAGGAACGACTCGTGGCGACGCTTCTGAGCGCACGACGGGCCAGCTGGCGCGATTACCTGGAGCTGACCAATCCCAAGGTAGTGGTACTGATGCTGATCACCTCGCTGGCGGGCATGTTCCTGGCCACACGGGCGGGGGTCGGCTGGAGTGTGCTGCTGTTCGGCAACCTGGGCATCGGCCTGTGCGCTGGCGCGGCGGCGGTGGTGAACCATGTGGTGGACCGGCGCATCGATGCACTGATGGCCCGCACCCATAAGCGCCCGCTGGCCCAAGGGCGGGTTGAGCCGCTAGCGGCGTTGTTGTTCGCCCTGGTCCTGGCGCTATTGGGTATGGCCCTGCTGCTGGTGTTCACCAACGCCGTCACTGCCTGGCTGACCCTGGCCTCATTGCTCGGTTATGCGGTGCTCTACACCGGCTTTCTCAAACGCGCCACGCCACAGAACATCGTCATCGGCGGCTTGGCCGGCGCCGCCCCGCCGCTGCTCGGCTGGGTGGCGGTAAGCGGCCATGTCAGCGCCGAACCCTTGCTGCTGGTGCTGATCATCTTCGCCTGGACCCCGCCGCACTTCTGGGCGCTGGCCATCCACCGCAAAGAAGAATACGCCAAGGCCGATATCCCGATGCTGCCGGTGACCCATGGCGAGCGCTACACCAAGCTGCATATTTTGCTGTACACCCTGATTCTGCTGGCGGTGAGCCTGCTGCCCTATGCCATCCACATGAGCGGCCCACTGTACCTGGCTTGTGCCCTGGCCTTGGGGCTGCGCTTCCTGCAATGGGCCTGGGTGTTGTACCGTGGCAGCCGGCCGCACGCGGCGATCGGCACCTTCAAGTACTCTATCGGCTACCTGTTCGCGCTGTTCATCGCGTTGCTCCTCGACCACTACCTGTTGCTGAACCTATGACCCGAACCCAGAAAACCGTCTTCATCCTCGTCGCCCTGGTCGCGTTGATCCTGGGCCTTACCGTCAACAAGGTGCTCAATGGCCGCGACCAGCCCAACCCCGCCGAGCTGATCGACGCCGGCATTATCCTGCTGCCGCAGAGCCGCACCGTGGCCGACGTGACCATGACCAACCAGGACGGCCAGCCGGTGCAGATGGATGACCTCAAGGGCAAATGGTCGCTGCTGTTCTTTGGCTACACCTACTGCCCGGACATCTGCCCGACCACCCTGGCCCAGTTGCGCCAGGTGAAGAGCGAGCTGCCCAAGGAAGCCGTCGACCGGCTGCAGGTGGTGCTGGTGAGTGTGGACCCGAACCGCGATACGCCGAACCAGCTGAAGCAGTACCTGGGCTATTTCGACAAGGACTTTGTCGGGGTGGCGGGGTCGATCGAAGATACCCAGAAGCTGGCCAATGCCTTGAGCATTCCGTTCATTCCGGCGGATACCAGCAAGCCGGGGTATACCGTGGATCACAGTGGCAACCTGGCGGTTGTCGGGCCGGATGGGCGTCAGCGTGGGTTCATTCGTGCGCCGTTCAACAACCAGAAGCTGGTGGCGCAGTTGCCCGGGCTTGTGAAGCGGGATTGAGAATGCTGGGCCTGCTGCGCAGGCCTATCGCGACACAAAGTACGGCGTACACCTCGGTCCTTGTGGTTTGCCTGCCAGGGCCAATCGCCGGCAAGCCGGCTCCCACAGGGACCTCACAGGGCCTGAGGCTGGCGCTGTACCTGTGGGAGCTGGCTTGCCGGCGATAGGGCCGCAAAGCGGCCCCGGGGATGTTGGATCAGAACGCCGGAACCACAGCGCCCTTGTACTTCTCGAGGATGAACTGCTTCACCTCTGGCGAGTGCAGTGCAGCCGCCAGTTTCTTCATGTCTTCCGAATCCTTGTTGTCCGGGCGGGCAACCAGGATGTTCACGTAAGGCGAGTCGCTGCCTTCGATGGCCAGCGCGTCTTTTTCCGGGTTCAGCTTGGCTTCCAGCGCGTAGTTGGTGTTGATCAGGGCGACATCGACCTGGGTCAGCACACGCGGGATGGTGGCGGCTTCCAGCTCACGGAACTTCACGTTTTTCGGGTTCTCGGCAACATCCTTCACGGTGGACAGGATGTTCTTGTTGTCCTTGAGCTTGATCACGCCTGCCTTGTCCAGCAGTAGCAGGGCGCGGCCGCCGTTGGTGGCGTCGTTGGGGATGACCACGGTGGCGCCGGAGGACAGCTCGTCCAGCTTCTTGATCTTGGTGGAATACACGCCCAGCGGCTCGATGTGCACGCCGGCCACGCTGACCAGGTTGGTGCCCTTGGCCTTGTTGAACTCATCCAGGTACGGCTGGTGCTGGAAGAAGTTGGCGTCCAGGCGCTTTTCGGCAACCTGTACGTTCGGCTGGATGTAGTCGGTGAATTCCTTGACCTTCAGCTCCACGCCTTCTTTGGCCAACTGCGGTTTGACGAAGTTGAGGATTTCGGCGTGCGGCACCGGGGTGGCGGCAACGGTCAGGGTATCGGCGTGGGCCGAGAAGGCCGCAACAGCGGCAGCGACAGCAAGCAGCTTCTTCATTGATCACTCCTTGTGAGGGCCGCGACGGCCCCCGAACGGGTCGGCCAGGCCGACCCCATTGGGGTTACTTACGGGAAAAATGCACGACCAGTTTGTCGCCCACGCTCTGCAGTACTTGAACCAGTACCAGCAGCAGTACCACGGTCACTACCATCACATCGGTCTGGAAACGCTGGTAACCGAAGCGGATAGCCAGGTCGCCCAGACCACCGGCGCCCACCACACCGGCCATGGCGGTGTACGAAACCAGGGTGATGGCGGTGACGGTAATGGCCGCGAAGATACCCGGACGGGCCTCTGGCAGCAGCGCACTGGTGATGATCTGGCGGGTGGTGGCGCCCATCGACTGGGTAGCCTCGATGATGCCGCGGTCCACTTCACGCAGGGCGGTTTCCACCAGGCGGGCGAAGAACGGCGTGGCACCCACCACCAGCGGCGGGATGGCGCCGGCAACGCCCAGCGAGGTGCCGGTGATCAGTACGGTGAACGGGATCATCACGATCAGCAGGATGATGAACGGCAGCGAGCGCAGGATGTTGACCACCAGCGACAGCAACGCGTACACGCCCTTCTGCTCGAACATCTGCTTTGGCCCGCAGAGGAACAGCAGCACACCCAGTGGCAGGCCCAGCAGCACGGTGAAGAACAGCGAGCCGAACAGCATGATCATGGTGTCGATGGTGGCCAGCCAGATTTCGGCCCAGTCGACGTTGGCAAAGAAATTCAGGGCGTCCATCAACGCAGTACCTCCATATGTACGTCAGCTGCCTTGAAGCGGGCGAAGGCCGCTTCCATGTCACCGCCGATCAGGGCGAGGGTGAGCTGGCCATAGGGGACATCCTTGATGCGGTCGATACGCCCGGCGAGGATGCTGTAGTCCACACCGGTTTCGCGGGCCACGGTGCCCAGCAGCGGCGCGTACGTAGCGTCGCCCTGGAAGGTCAGGCGCACGATGCGGCCAGGTACGTGGGCAAAGTCGTCGCGCTGCTCGCCTTCGTCGACCTGCTCGTCTTCCTGGACAAAGCGCTTGGTGGTGGGGTGCTGCGGGTGCAGGAACACATCGGCCACCGAGCCTTGCTCGACGATCTGGCCGGCGTCCATCACCGCCACACAGTCGCAGACACGGCGGATCACGTCCATTTCATGGGTGATCAGCACGATGGTCAGCTTCAGCTCACGGTTGATTTCGGCCAGCAGTTGCAGGACCGAGGCCGTGGTTTGCGGGTCGAGGGCACTGGTGGCCTCGTCGCACAGCAGGATCTTCGGGTTGGTGGACAGGGCGCGGGCGATGCCGACGCGCTGCTTCTGGCCGCCGGACAACTGCGCCGGGTACTTTTTGGCGTGGTCTTGCAGGCCGACACGGGCCAGCAGCTCGGTGACGCGCTTGTCGATTTCGCTGCGCGACAGCTCGCCGGCCAGGGTCAGTGGCAGGGCGACGTTGTCGGCGACGGTCTTGGAGGCCAGCAGGTTGAAGTGCTGGAAAATCATCCCGACCTGCTGACGGAAGCCGCGCAGCTGGCTGGCGTTGAACGCGGTGACGTCTTCGCCGTCGACGATGATCTTGCCGCCGGAGGGTTCTTCCAGGCGGTTGATCAGGCGCAGCATGGTGCTTTTGCCGGCGCCGGAATGGCCGATCAGGCCGAACACCTGGCCATCTTCGATGGTCAGGCTGGTCGGATTCAGTGCGGGGATTTCCCTACCGGCAACGCGGTAGGTCTTATGTACCTGTTGGAACTCGATCACGTAGCGAACCTTGTGGGGCGCATTGAAATTTGGGTCAGCGGTTAGCTGGGGTCGCGCATTTTAGCCTTTTCCCATAGCTGTTCTTAGCATTTATTTCGTAATGCACCAATCCTTCGGGCATATCGCGACAACTGGTAATCAAGATTGAACGCTCGGCAACGCCCTCCAGTCACTACTTGGACAAGCCCTGAACGGGCACGCCTTAAGACTGATGAGGAGAGCCGATCATGCCCAGCAAGAAAACGGACGCGCCCAAGCAGAGCGAAGCCGCCGGCACCCAGACCCCTGACCGGGCCAATACCAATGCCAAGCTGCAAAGCCTGGAGGCCGACCGCAGCGATGCGACCGGGCATGCGCTGCGCACCAACCAAGGCGTACGCATCGCTGACAACCAGAACACCCTGAAGGCGGGTGACCGCGGGCCCTCGCTGCTTGAAGACTTCATCATGCGCGAGAAGATCACCCACTTCGACCATGAACGGATCCCCGAGCGCATCGTGCACGCACGCGGTACCGGGGCCCACGGGTTCTTCCAGAGCTATGGCAACCACGCGGAGCTGACCAAGGCCGGCTTCCTGCAGGACCCGGAAAAGATCACCCCGGTTTTCGTGCGCTTTTCCACGGTGCAGGGCCCACGCGGTTCTGGCGACACGGTGCGCGATGTGCGGGGCTTTGCCGTCAAGTTTTACACCGACGAAGGCAATTTCGACCTGGTCGGCAACAACATGCCGGTGTTTTTCATCCAGGATGCCATCAAGTTTCCCGATTTTGTCCACGCGGTAAAGCCGGAGCCACACAACGAGATACCTACCGGCGGCTCGGCGCATGACACCTTCTGGGATTTTGTCTCGCTGGTGCCGGAATCGGCCCACATGGTCATGTGGGCCATGTCTGACCGCGCCATCCCGCGCAGCCTGCGAATGATGGAAGGCTTTGGCGTGCACACCTTCCGCCTGATCAACGCCGAGGGTGTGGCCAGCTTCGTCAAGTTTCACTGGAAGCCGAGCCAGGGCGTGCATTCGCTGCTGTGGGACGAAGCCCAGAAACTGGCGGGCAAGGACACCGACTTCCAGCGCCGTGACCTGTGGGAAGCCATTGAAACCGGCGACTACCCGGAATGGGAACTGGGCGTGCAGATTGTGCCTGAGGCTGACGAACACAAGTTCGACTTCGACCTGCTGGACCCTACCAAGATCATTCCCGAAGAACTGGTACCCGTCACCCCGCTGGGCAAGATGGTGCTGAACCGCAACCCGGACAACTTCTTCGCCGAGGTCGAGCAGGTTGCATTCTGCCCTGGCCATATCGTGCCGGGTATCGACTTCACCAATGACCCACTCCTGCAGGGCCGGCTGTTCTCCTATACCGACACGCAACTGAGCCGGCTGGGCGGGCCGAACTTCCACCAGATCCCGATCAACCGCCCTGTGGCGCCCAACCACAACAACCAGCGCGATGCTTTGCACCAGCACACCGTGCACAGGGGCCGTGCCTCGTATGAGCCGAATTCCATCGACGGCGGCTGGCCGAAGGAAACGCCACCCGCTGCCCAGGATGGCGGCTTCGAGAGCTTCCAGGAGCGCATCGATGCGCACAAGATTCGCCAGCGCAGCGAGTCGTTCGGCGACCATTTCTCGCAAGCGCGGTTGTTCTTCCAGAGCATGAGCCCGACAGAGCAACAGCACATCATCAAGGCCTACAGCTTCGAGCTGGGCAAGGTCGAGCGCGAGGCCATTCGTGCCCGTGAGGTGAACGAAATCCTGGCCAACATCGACCTCAAGCTGGCGGCCGCCGTTGCCGCCAACCTGGGGCTGCCGGCACCCAAGGCGGGCACCGTTCAGGTGAAAGGCAGCAAGCTTGCGCAGTCTCCGGCATTGAGCCAGATGAACCATCCGGGGGTTGTGGGCATCAAGGGGCGCAAAATAGCTTTGCTGCTGGCCGATGGCGTGGATGCCGGCAGTGTCGACCGGTTGGTCAAGGCGCTTGAGGCGCACAGCGCGCGCATCATGCTGCTTGGGCCCACCTCGGCACCGGTCAAGGCTGCCGACGGAAAGGCACTGCCAGTGGATGCCTCGATGGAGGGCATGCCTTCGATCATGTTCGACGGGGTGCTGGTACCGGCCGGCAAGGCCGCGCTGGATGCGCTGGGGGCGAGTGGCCTGGCCAAGCACTTCCTGCTCGAAGCCTACAAGCACCTGAAGGCGATAGGCTTTGCCAAGGAGGGCAAGGTGCTGGTGGACGCGCTGGGCCTGAAGGAGGACAAGGGGCTGTTGCTGGGCGATGACCAGAAGACACTGGACGCTTTCGTCAAAGCGGTCGAGGGGCACCGGGTGTGGGAGCGTGAAGCTGCTGCGGAGGCTGTACCGGCCTAAAGGGCTGCTTCGCACCCCATCGCGGCACAAGGCCGCTCCTACCGGAGATTGCATGCCCTGGTAGAAGCGGCCTTGTATCGCGAAAGGGGCGCGCAGCGCCGCCAGTGTTTTCAGCGCTGATGCGGTACCAGAACCACCTGCGCCGGCAGCGAGCGCTGAATCTGATGCTTCTGCTTCAGCTGGAACCCACTGTCGATCTTGCGCACGCGCTTCTCCAGCAAGGTCTTCAGCCACGGCGCATCGTCGGTGCGCGGCACCTGGAACACCACTTCGCAGTCATAGCTCACCACATCGGCGGCAATGTCATCGAGCTGGCGGCGCATGGCGCGGCTGTCAGTGGTCTTCAAGGCAACCACCGTGCTTGGCGCAGTCGGGTCGATGATGCGTGCCGTGGGCTTGGCTTCGGCGGCTTTCAAGGCAGCCTCTGCCTTCTCCAGCTCGGCCTTGCGTGCCTGGGACAGGGGATCGCCACCGGTCACTGCCGGGGCTTGCGGCATCAGTGCCCGGGCACGGGCCAGGGCGGTAGCGGCCGCATTCACATCACCCTTTTGCAGGACGATCTGGCTGCGTTGCAGGTAGGCTTCGGCCAACTGACGCTGGTATTGCTCCAGGCGCGCGTCGTCAGGCGACTGCGCTTGCAGGGCTGCCAGCTGGTCTTCGGCGGTGGCCAGCTCGTTGCTGGCGATGTTTTGTTGCAACTGCTGCCAGGCATCGGCTTGGGCAGGTGCGGGGGCCTGTTCGACCGGCGCGCTGGAACAGGCAGCCAGGAGCAGGGAAAACGCGGCAACAAGCAGATAACGGGAGGCGAACGGCTTCATTCCTGCGACTCTCTATTTGCGCAAAAAGCGAGCAAGTCTACACCCAGGTGCGCACGCTCGAAAACAGGTCTTACAGACCCTTTACCCGGCAAAAGGTTGCAAGGCGTGCCTTCACACGCCCTGCTGTTCAGCGTTTTGGCAGGGCCAGGCTCAGCAAGAATAGCACCGCCGCGCAAACCACGATCGACGGGCCGGCGGGGGTATCCTTGAACCACGACATGGCCAGGCCACAGCAGACCGCGGTGACGCCCAGCAGGCTGGCGCCCACGGCCATCTGCTCGGGGGAGCGGGCGTGACGCTGCGCCGCAGCCGCGGGGATAATCAGCAGCGAGGTGATCAGCAGCACACCGACGATCTTCATGGCCACCGCAATCACCACCGCAATCAGCAGCATCAGTGCCAGGCGCAGGCCGGCAACGGGCAGGCCTTCGACCGTGGCCAGTTCTTCGTGCACGGTGACTGCCAGCAGCGGCCGCCACAGCGCGGCAAGCAGCACCAGCACCAGCGCACTGCCGCCGAGGATCCAGGCCAGGTCGGTGGTGCTGATGGCCAGCAGGTCACCGAACAGGTAGGCCATCAGGTCGATGCGCACATCGTGCATGAAGCTCAGTACCACCAGGCCAAGCGACAGGGTGCTGGGGGCGAGGATGCCGAGCAAGGTATCGGAGGCCAGCGGTTGGCGTTGCTGCAAGGTCACCAGCAAAATCGCCAGTAGCAGGCAGCCAATGGTCACTGCCAGTGCCGGGCTGACGTCCAGGGCAAAGCCCATGGCCACACCGAGCAAAGCGGCATGGGACAGGGTGTCGCCAAAATAGGCCATTCGCCGCCATACCACGAAGGAACCCAGCGGGCCGGCAACCAGCGCCAGGGACAAGCCGGCAAGCAAGGCGTAGAGAAGAAAATCAGCCATGCTTGCAGTGCTCTCCGTGAACATGGGTGCCAGGGGCGACCACCGAGCCGTGCAGGTCGTGGCTGTGGTCGTGGTGGTGGTGGTAGATGGCCAGGCTAGGTGCGGTCTGGCCGAACAGTTCGACGAACGCCGGGTCGCCGCTGACCTGCTCGGGGTGGCCCGAGCAGCACACGTGACGGTTCAGGCACACCACCTGGTCGGTGGCGCTCATCACCAGGTGCAGGTCATGGGAAACCATCAGCACGCCGCAACCATGGCGATCACGCAGGCGGGTGATGAGGTTGTACAGCTCGGTCTGGCCGACCACGTCCACGCCCTGCACCGGCTCGTCGAGCACCAGCAACTGGGGTTCGCGCAGCAGGGCGCGGGCCAGCAGCACGCGTTGCATCTCGCCGCCGGAAATGGTCTGGATCGGGCTGTCGATGACCTGTTCGGCGCCAACTTCCTGCAGCGCCGACAAGGCTGCGGCGCGGTCTACGCCGGGCACCAGGCGCAGGAAGCGCAGCACCGACAGCGGCAGCGTGGCATCTACCTGAATTTTTTGCGGCATGTAGCCAATGCGCAGCTTCGGCTTGCGCCATACCTTGCCGCGGTGTGGTTTGAGCAGCCCGAGTACGGCGCGCACCAAGGTCGTCTTGCCCGCCCCGTTGGGGCCGATCAGGGTGACGATCTGGCCGGGTGCGACCGACAGGTCGATGCTGTCGAGCACCGCCTCGCCGCCAAAGGTGACGCCGACCTGCTCCAGGCGGATCAGGGCATCGCTCATGCCGCGCTCCGGCAGCTGCCGCACAGGCCGACCACTTCGACGGTCTGCGTCTCGACCGTGAAGCCCACGCCTTTGGCGCTGTTGATGATGGCGTCGCTGATGCTGCTCTGCTCCAGCTCGATGGCCACATGGCAGGCCCGGCAAATCAAGAACTGGCCTTGGTGCACGTGTTCGGGGTGGCTGCAGCCGATGAAGGCGTTGAGCGAGGCGATGCGGTGCACCAGGCCGTTTTCCAGCAGGAAGTCCAGCGCGCGGTATACCGTGGGCGGCGCGGCGCGGCGGCCGTCCTGCTCGCTGAGCACGGCGAGGATGTCGTAGGCGCCCAGCGGCTTGTGGCTTTGCCACACCAGCTCCAGCACACGGCGGCGCAGCGCGGTCAGGCGCAGGCCCTGGCGGGTGCACAAGGCGTCGGCTTCAGCCAGTGCGCTATGTACGCAATGGGAATGATCGTGAGGACGGTTGGCCAGCGGCGTGATGGACATGGGCAGCGACGGTTCTGGATGGAGACGTTATTATGTTACCTGTTTCTGACGACTCGAGTATCCACCGTGTCCCGATTCCTAGCTCTGTTTGTCGCTTTCATCGCATTTTCTGCCCAGGCCGATGTGCGTGTGCTCACCAGTATCAAGCCCCTGCAGCAGATTGCCGCTGCCGTGCAGGATGGCGTTGGCAGCCCTGACGTGTTGCTGCCGCCAGGCGCTTCGCCGCACCACTATGCCTTGCGCCCGTCCGATGTGCGGCGGGTGGGTGATGCCGACCTGCTGTACTGGATCGGCCCGGACATGGAGAACTTCCTGCCGCGGGTGCTGGCAAGCCGCAGCAAGGCCACGGTGGCTGTGCAGTCGCTTGCGGGCATGAAGCTGCGCCACTTTGGCGAGGACAGCCATTCCCATGAGGAAGAAGACCACGACGATCATGACCACGACCACCGTCCAGGCAGCCTGGACGCACACTTGTGGTTATCGTCGGCTAATGCGCGGGTAATTGCGGCTAAAATGGCGGCTGACCTGGCGCAGGTCGATCCGGCCAATGCGGCTCGCTACCAGAGCAACCTGAAGGCCTTCGATGAGCGGCTGGATGCGCTGGATGGACGTATCAAGGCGCGGGTGGCTGGTATTGCCGACAAGCCGTACTTCGTGTTCCACGAAGCGTTCGATTATTTCGAGGCTGAATATGGCTTGAAGCATACCGGCGTGTTCAGCGTTGCGTCCGAGGTGCAGCCGGGGGCGCAGCACGTGGCGGCCATGCGCAAGCGCCTGCAGGAAGTGGGTAAGACCTGTGTGTTCAGCGAACCGCCGCTGCGGCCGCGTTTGGCCGAGACCTTGACTGCCGGGCTGCCGGTGCGTTTGGCTGAGCTGGATGCACTGGGTGGCACCGACCCGGTGGATGGCAAGGGTTACGAGCGCTTGCTGGAGAAGCTGGGTGGTGAGCTGGCGGGGTGCCTGGAACAGCTGTAAGCCTGCACCGGCCTCTTCGCGGGCATGCCCGCTCCCACAGGAACAACGATAACTTTCAGGTTTGTGTTATCCCTGTGGGAGCGGGCGTGCCCGCGAAGAAGCAGACGGGGTCTAGAGGGCGAACGGCAGGTGCAAGGCCACCTTCTGGCGCTGCGCCAGGCGCACTTCGAACTCGCTCGGGTCGTGGATCATCACATCCATCCCGGCAAACGATTCGGCCGCGATCAGGCGCGACAGCCAGAAGCGCACGCAACCTACCCGCAACATTTCCGGCCACAGCTCGGCTTCGGCGGCAGTGAACGGCCGCAGCGCCGCATAGGCTGCCAGCAGTGCCTGGGCACGCGGTACATCCACCGCGCCCTTCTCATCCAGGCACCAGTCGTTCACGGTGATGGCGATGTCGTACAGCATCGGCCCGGAACAGGCGTTGTAGAAGTCGATCACACCGGTCAGGTGGGTGCCTTCGAACATCACGTTGTCGCGGAACAGGTCGGCATGCAGGTTGGCCCGTGGCAACGCCAGAATCTGCGCCTTGTGCGCGGTGATTTCATCCAGCGCCGGCTGCAGCAGTGCGGCCTGTTCGGCAGTCAGGCGCGGCAACAACTCGGCACCCGAGGCCAGCATCCAGTCCAGGCCACGGTCGGTGCGGCGCTCGATGATGTGCTCGCGGGTGGCCAGGTGAATGTGTGCCAGCAGCTCGCCGACCTGGGCGCAGTGCTGGTTGTTCGGCGCCTTGATGTGCTTGCCCGACAGCCGTGGCTGCAGCAGTGCCGGCTTGCCGCACAACTCGCGCAGGCCATTGCCGTCGCGGTCACGAATGGCATAGGGCACCGGCATGTCGGCGTCGTGCAGGGTGTCGAGCAGTTCGATGAAGAACGGCATGTCCTCGCTGGGCCCGCGCTCGATCAGCGTCAGGACGAACTCCCCCTGTTCGAGGCTGACGAAGAAATTGCTGTTCTCGGTGCCGGCGGCAATGCCCTGGAAGTCGAGCAGACGGCCCAGCTCGTACGGCGCCAGAAAGGTTTCCAGCTCAGGCCGGGTCACGGGGGTGAAGACTGACATGATGAAAAAATGCCCATACGGGCACTTCCGCCGGGAAGTGCCGGGTTGATGTGAACGGTGCGCGTCAGATTACCACTCGAAGATCTTCCAGGACGGAATCAGCATGTCCGGCTGGTCGGATCGAATGAAATTGGCATCAGTGCCATCAGCGCGTACCAGAAAATAAGGCTTGCCGTTTTTCGGCGTGATCTTGATCGCATACAGGAAGCCGTTCTGGCGGTACTCCTGGATGGTTTTGTCGCCTTCCGTGCGAATGGTCACCTCGGGATCGGCCGAGGGGGCGTCGTCCGCCGCCAGGGTGACGACAGGCGTGGTTGCCAACAGGCCGAGCAGTAACAGGCGATTGAGTGTACGCATGATAACCTAGTCCCTTTGTCGTCAATGATTCTGGCTATTCTAGCGCCGGACCCGTCGAAAAGGTTGATTCTGCTCATGAGCCAAGCCCCCCTCGTCCTGGTGGACGGTTCCTCCTACCTGTACCGCGCCTTCCACGCGCTGCCGCCGCTGACCACGTCCAAGGGCATGCCGACCGGTGCGGTGAAGGGTGTGTTGAACATGCTCAAGAGCCTGCGAAAACAGTACCCCGACAGCCTCTTCGCGGTGGTGTTCGACGCCAAGGGCGGCACCTTCCGCGATGCCATGTTTGCCGAGTACAAGGCCAACCGCCCGAGCATGCCTGACGACCTGCGGGTGCAGGTCGAGCCGCTGCATGCCAGCGTGAGGGCACTTGGCTACCCGCTGCTGTGCGTTGAGGGTGTCGAAGCCGACGACGTGATCGGCACCCTGGCGCGCAGTGCCGCCGCCCAGGGCCGCCCGGTGATCATCTCGACCGGTGACAAGGACATGGCTCAGCTGGTGGACGGGCACATTACCTTGGTCAACACCATGACCGGTAGCGTGCTGGACGTGGCTGGCGTGCACGAGAAATTTGGCGTCGGCCCGGAACATATCATCGACTTCCTGGCCCTGATGGGTGACAAGGTCGACAACATCCCCGGCGTGCCGGGCGTGGGCGAAAAAACCGCCGTGGGCCTGCTGACCGGTATCGGCGGCGGCCTCAGCGATTTGTATGAGAACCTGGACAAGGTCCCGACACTGGCCATCCGTGGCGCCAAGACCTTGCCGGCCAAGCTTGAGGAACACCGCGACGCGGCATTCCTGTCCTACGAGCTGGCCACCATCAAGGTCGATGTACCGCTGGACGTTGAAGTCGATGCGCTGGTGTGCGGCGAACCTGACCGCGAAACGCTGCAGGCGCTGTACACCGAGATGGAGTTCAAGAGCTGGGTTGCCGAGGTGCAGCGCGACGCGGCAAGGGCCGGTACTGAGGTTGCGCCGGTCGCAGAGCCGACGGCCAAGGTCGAGCCGCAGTACGAAACCATTCTGGACCAGGCCCGTTTCGACGCATGGCTGGAAAAGCTGCGCCAGGCGCCGCTGTTTGCCTTTGATACCGAAACAACCGGCCTGGATGCCCAGAAGGCGCAGCTGGTTGGCCTGTCTTTCGCTGTCGCGCCCCATGAGGCGGCTTATGTGCCGTTGGCGCACGACTATGAAGGTGCGCCGGCCCAGTTGGACCGCGAGGCTGTATTGCTGGCACTGAAACCGCTGCTGGAAGACCCGGCCAAGGCCAAGGTCGGGCAGAACGCCAAGTACGACATCAATATCCTCGCCAACGGTTCGCCCGCCATCGAAATGCGCGGCGTGGCCTACGACACCATGCTCGAGTCGTACGTGCTGAATTCCACCGCTACCCGTCACGACATGGACAGCCTGGCGCAAAAGTACCTCGACCACACCACCATTGCCTTCGAGGATATCGCCGGCAAAGGCGCCAAGCAGCTCACCTTCAACCAGATCCACCTGGACAAGGCCGGCCCTTACGCTGCCGAAGACGCCGACATCACCCTGCGCTTGCACCAGGCGCTACAGGCGCGCCTGGCGCAGACGCCGGGCGTGCTGCCAGTGCTGATGGACATCGAAATGCCGCTGGTGCCGGTGCTGGCCAAGATCGAGCGCCAGGGTGCGCTGGTCGATGCCGCACTGCTGCACGTACAGAGCGGTGAGCTGGGCGTGAAGATGGCCGAGCTGGAACTACGGGCCTACGAGCTGGCCGGTGAAGAGTTCAACCTCGGCTCGCCCAAGCAGCTGGGTTCGATCCTTTATGACAAGCTGGGCATGCCGGTGCTGAGCAAGACCGCCAAGGGCCAGCCATCCACCGCCGAAGCCGTACTCGATGAACTGGCCTTGCTCGGCTACCCACTGCCTGAGGTACTGATGCAGTACCGCAGCCTGAGCAAGCTCAAGAGCACCTACACCGACAAGCTGCCGGGCCAGATCAACCCGCGCACCGGGCGAATCCACACCTCCTATCAGCAGGCAGTGGCAGCCACCGGCCGGTTGTCGTCGAGCGACCCGAACCTGCAGAACATCCCGATCCGTACCGCCGAAGGCCGGCGTATCCGCCAGGCGTTCATTGCCAGCCCGGGCTACAAACTGCTGGCGGCGGACTACTCGCAGATCGAGCTGCGCATCATGGCCCACCTGGCCAAGGACGAAGGCCTGCTGCACGCCTTCCGCAACGACCTCGACGTGCACCGGGCAACGGCGGCGGAAGTGTTCGGTGTTGCCCTGGAAGACGTCACCACCGACCAGCGCCGCAAGGCCAAAGCCATCAACTTCGGCCTGATCTACGGGATGAGCGCTTTTGGCCTGGCCAAGCAGATCGGGGTCGACCGCAAGCAGTCGCAGGATTACATCGACCGTTACTTCGCCCGCTACCCGGGCGTGCTGGCCTACATGGAGCGCACCCGTGCGCAGGCCGCCGAGCAAGGCTTTGTCGAAACCCTGTTCGGCCGCCGCCTGTACCTGCCAGACATCAACGCCAAGAACCCGGCCCTGCGCAAAGGCGCCGAGCGTACGGCGATCAACGCGCCGATGCAGGGCACCGCAGCCGACATCATCAAGCGGGCCATGGTCAATGTGGATAACTGGCTGAGCGAGAGCGGGCTGGATGCCCGGGTGATCCTGCAGGTTCACGACGAACTGGTACTGGAGGTGCGTGAGGACCTGGTTCAGCAGGTGAAAGATGAAATTCGCCAGCACATGAGTCAGGCCGCACAACTGGATGTGCCGCTGCTGGTGGAGGCAGGAATTGGCGCAAATTGGGACGAAGCTCACTGATTGAGCGGGGAAAGCTGTGTAGGATCTGCGACGTAGTGACGCGGATCCTGGCACTGCTCAGTGCCGTTGGTGCTGAAGTTTCATGAAGCTATCGCAAATAGTTTTCAGGGCTTTGGAACTAAACCGGTGAAGCGGAACTCAGAGTAACTGAATGGCTGGTGAAGCCCTTCGATGCTCCTATGTTGTGTTAAGTGTTGGCAGATATCTGGACCCCGCCCTAGCGGTCCGGACTTGGACCCCGAACTTCCCCCTCCCCATACGAAGTCCGGGGTTTTTTTTGCCCGGAATTTGGGTCGACCGTACCGGCCTCATCGCCGGCAAGCCAGCTCCCACAGGGGTATCACTTCCCTTGAGGCCTGTGTTGAACCTGTGGGAGCTGGCTTGCGGGCGATAGGGCCCTCAAACAGCAGGCTTGTCTTCCAGCTCCATCCAGCCCGCCAGCACGCGGTAGGCGTCTTCCACGCCCAGGCGCTTGGGTGCCGAGAACAGCTGGATGGTCACGCCATCACCCCAGCCCTTGCGGATTTCCGACTGCACTTTCAGCAAGGTGTTCTTGCCCGCGCCGTGGGTGAGCTTGTCGGCCTTGGTCAGCAGGATGTGCATGGGCATGCGGCTGGCCTTGGCCCAGTCGAGCATCATCTTGTCGAAGTCGGTCATCGGGTGGCGCACGTCCATCATCAGGATCACGCCGCGCAGGCACTCACGGCTGCCCAGGTAGGCTTCCAGGTGTTTCTGCCAGTGCTGCTTGAGCGGGATCGGCACTTTCGCATAACCGTAGCCCGGCAGGTCGACCAAACGCCGTTCATCGTCCAGACTGAAGAAATTCAACAGCTGGGTGCGCCCCGGGGTTTTCGAGGTACGCGCCAGGCTGGCATGGGTCAGGGTGTTGAGGGCGCTGGATTTGCCGGCGTTGGAGCGGCCGGCAAAAGCCACCTCGTAACCCTGGTCTTCCGGGCATTGTTCGACCTTGGCAGCGCTGAGGGCGAATGTGGCTTTCTGGCAGAGGCCGAGGATGGGGTTCTTGACTTGCATGGGATATCCGATGTGGGTGTTGCCTGACTCTGAAGGCCCGAGCCTGGCAAGCGGTGTCGTTTCCGTTTGGATGGCGGAAGTATATAATGCCCCAGTTTTTGTGTGCTCATTCTCCCAGCGAAGGGGAACGGGCATGGGGTGTCGAACAATAGCTCGCGCATCAGAACGCAGCGCGGCCCCCAACCCTGAAGGTCGTTCCGCATGGCGAAATGGCTGCTTGCTGTCGGTATGTTCCTGCCGGTTTTCAGCGCACAGGCTACACAGGATCCCGAGGTGTTGTACAACCGCACGTGTGCGGCCTGTCACACCGGGCAGTTGCCACAGGCGCCCAGACAGGGTGACCGGGCAGCATGGGAGCCAAGGCTGGCGCAAGGCATGGATGTACTGGTGAAGCACGTGACCCAGGGTTTCAAGGCTATGCCGCCGCGTGGATTGTGCATGGACTGCAGTGCCGAGGACTACCGTTTGGTCATCCTTTGGATGAGCGGCAGTCCCGATACATAACATTTCACCCTTAGCCGTGTTGGATTAGCTGATGAACAAACTAGTCGTGAGTCTGCTGTTGACCCTGGGTGTCGCAGGTGCGGCCACTGCTGCGCAAACTGTCAAGGGCGATGCCGCCGCCGGTCAGGCCAAGACGGCCGTGTGTGGCGCCTGCCACAACCCCGACGGCAATAGCCTGGCACCAAACTTCCCGAAACTGGCCGGCCAGGGCCAGCGTTACCTCGAAAAACAACTGCACGATATCAAGTCGGGCAAGCGTACCGTGCTGGAGATGACCGGCATGCTGACCGCGTTCAGCGACCAGGACCTGGCCGATATCGCCGCCTACTTCTCCAGCCAGAAAGGCAGCGTGGGTGCCGCCGATCCCAAGCTGGTCGAACGTGGCCGTTCGCTGTTCAATGGCGGCGACCTGGAGAAAGGCATGCCTGCCTGCACCGGTTGCCACTCCCCCAACGGCGCAGGCATTGCTTTGGCCGGCTTCCCGCACCTGAGCGGCCAGCACTCGCAGTACGTGACCAAGCAGCTCACGGACTTCCGCGAAGGCAACCGCACCAACGATGGTGATGCCATGACCATGCGCACCATTGCCGGCAAGCTGAGCAACCACGACATCGAGGCGTTGGCCAGCTACATCCAGGGCCTGCATTAACCTTCAGTTAATGTTGTAGGCCAATGATGAAAGGGCGGCCGGGCCGCCCTTTTTTCAGTCCGCAGCCGTTACACTACAGAACTCGATCCCTTCCCGGCCTGTCTCAGTGCAGGTAGGGTCGTGGCGACCTATGACTGCTCAGGAGTAAAGCATGCGTAAACTGATTCTCAGCGCCGCGCTGGTGGCTGCCAGCGTATTTGGTATGACTGCCGTCCAGGCCGCCGAGCCTGTTGCTGGCAAGGAATACCTCGAGCTGAGCAACCCTGTTCCAGTTTCCGTGCCTGGCAAGATCGAAGTGGTCGAGCTGTTCTGGTACGGCTGCCCACACTGTTACCACTTCGAGCCGACCATCAACCCGTGGGCTGAAAAGCTGCCGGCTGACGTCAACTTCAAACGTGTTCCTGCCATGTTCGGTGGCCCATGGGACGCACACGGCCAGATGTTCCTGACCCTCGAAGCCATGGGCGTCGAGCAAAAGGTGCACGCCGCAGTCTTCGATGCTATCCAGAACCAGCGCAAGCAGCTGACCAAGCCGGACGACATGGCCGACTTCCTCGCCACTCAAGGCGTCGACAAGGACAAGTTCCTCGCCACCTTCAACTCCTTCGCCATCAAAGGCCAGGTTCAGAAGGCCAAGGAACTGGCGAAGAAGTACGAAATCACCGGCGTACCGAGCTTGGTCGTCAACGGCAAGTACCGCTTCGACCTGGGTACCGCTGGCGGGCCGGAAGGCGTACTGAACGTCGCCGACCAGCTGATCGCCAAGGAGCGCGCCGCCAAGTAGGCGGCGTAACCCATGCCCCGCTTCAGAACCACGCGTGGCATTGGCCTGCACCAGCCGCAGGTCAACGAGCATCACCTGCAGGCCTCCGGCTTGCCCGAGGATGGTCGCCTGCGGCTGCTCAGTTTCAACATTCAGGTCGGCATCAGCACCGAGCGCTACCGGCATTACCTGACCCGCAGCTGGCAGCACTTGCTGCCGCACAACGGGCGTGCCGGCAACCTGCAGAAAATCGGTGATTTGCTGGGCGACTTCGACCTGGTGGCCTTGCAGGAAGCCGACGGTGGCAGCCTGCGCTCAGGCTATGTAAACCAGGTCGAGCACCTGGCTCATCTGGGGGCCTTCCCCTACTGGTACCAGCAACTCAACCGCAACCTCGGGCGTTTCGCCCAGCACAGCAATGGCGTGCTCAGCCGCCTGAAGCCGCAAGCGCTCGAAGACCACCCGTTGCCTGGCCCGGCCGGCCGTGGGGCGATCCTGGTGCGTTTTGGCGAAGGCGAAGATGCGCTGATCGTGGTGATGATGCACCTGGCGCTTGGCGCCAAGACCCGTGCCCTGCAACTGGGCTACATCCGCGAGCTGATTGGCGGTTACCGTCACCAGGTGCTGATGGGCGACATGAACACCCATGCCACCGATCTGCTGGAGCACTCGCCGCTGCGCGACCTGGGCCTGATCGCCCCGCAAGTCGAGGCGACTTTCCCCAGCTGGCGCCCCCAGCGTTGCCTGGACCATATCCTGCTCAGCCCAAGCCTCACGCTTGAGCGTGTAGAGGTGTTGGCGCGGCCAATTTCCGACCACCTTCCCGTCGCGGTCGAGATTCGATTGCCTGATGCATTGACTGTGGATACGCTGCCGGTCTTGAGCTAATTGCCATCACCGTTTGCGGACCCGGGCATGACTGAAGACGCTGAGCGCTGGAAAGAAAAATACCTTAAAAGCATCGAGCAGCAAGAAAAGCTCGAGCGCCGTTGGGACGCCCGTCTCGACCTGCTGCGTCGCGGCCTGGTGCGCAGCACCCTGGCTGCCGAAGGCAGTGACAAGGTGGTGGACGCGTGCATGAAGGAAATGCGCGAGGTTATCCGCAGTGACAACATGGACGCCGGCCTCGCCGGGTTGATTCCGCGCCTTGAGAAAGCGGTGCTGGACTCCGAACAGCGCCGGGAAACCCGCATGAACCAGGTCAGCGATGCGCTGACCGCGCTGGTCGGCCAACTGCAAGGCTTGCCGCTGCCCAGCGATATCTCGCGGCCATTGAAAAAGCTCGCAAAAAAACTTGATGGTGGCGTTGCCCAGTCCCGCGACCTGCCGCCGCTGCTGGGCGAGCTGAGCGGCTTGCAGGGCCTTGCACTGTCGGCCCTCGGCAAACCGGGGGACGAAACCCGGCCCGGCTTTTTGCAACGCCTGTTTGGTAGCCGCGAGGATGAGCCACAAGGCGAGCCCGCGCCGGCAGCGGTGCCTGCTGCTGAGGCGCCCCCGGCTGCAAAGCACAGTATCGAAGCCCCCCAGCCAGACGATGTGGATGCGCTGCAACCGCTTTCAGCCTCTAGCGCCGAAGCGACCGTAACGCCCGAACCTAGGCTGGAGGTATCCGGCCCGGCGTTGATCGAAACAATTGACGCCCCGGCCGCCCAGCCACTGCCACAGGAAGAAGCGCCCGAGCCGGAAGCGGCCGTCAGCGAACCCTTGGCAGAAGTACAACCGGCACAACCGCTTGAAGAAACCTTTGGCGAAGACGGCCCCTATGCCCTGCCCTACGCCGTAGAGCCGCCCTACAGCCAGGTTGCTGCGCACATCGAGAAGACCCTGATCGGCCTGCTCGATGACCTGAGCCTGCCCGAGCGGCACAAGGCCCAGGCGCTGGAGATGCGCGAGCGCGTTGCCCGGGGCCTGAACTGGTACGAGCTGATCCCGGTGCTGGATGACCTCGCCGTGCTCATGCTGGCGATCACCGACAGTGGCCAGCACGAGTTCGAAACCTACCTGCAGCAACTCAATGAGCGCCTCGAAGGCTTCCAGAGCCACCTGCACGAAGCCAGCGCCGGCCATGCCGACAACAGCTCCGCCGCTCGCGAGCTGGACACCCAGTTGCGCGAGCATGTCGATGGGTTGCAAAGCAGTGTGCAGGGCGCTGCCGACGTCGATAGCCTCAAGCACATCCTGGAAAACCGCCTGGAAGGCCTGCTGGTCACCATGGACGAGCACAAGCACGAGCGGGACCGCCGCGAGCAAGAGCTGGCGGGGCGCCTGCAAGGGCTGTCGGAACGGGTGGCGAACATGGAGCACGAAGCGCTCGGTTACCGCGAGCACCTGGAAGAGCAACGCCAGAAAGCCCTGCTCGACCCCCTGACCGGTCTGCCCAACCGCGCGGCCTGGAGCGAGCGGGTCGAGCGCGAAATAATCGAATGGCAGGAGAATGGCGGCCATCTGGCCATGGCGATCCTCGACCTGGATCATTTCAAGCGCATCAACGACAGTTATGGGCATCTGGCCGGGGACAAGGTGTTGAAGATCGTCGCCGACCAACTGCGCAAGCGCCTGCGGGGCCGTGACTTCATCGCCCGCTTCGGTGGCGAGGAATTCGTCCTGCTGCTGCCACAGACATCACCGGCCGCCGCTGCTCAAATGGCGGAAACAATGCGGGCCACGGTGGAAGCCTGCCCGTTCCACTTCAAGGGCGAGCGGGTGGTGATCACCACCTCCATCGGCCTGGGTGCGTTCCGCTCCGGCGAGCGCGGCGACCAGGTGCTCAAGCGCGCTGATGCGGCGCTGTACCGGGCCAAGGAGCAGGGGCGCAACCGCGTCGAGCAGGGGTAGATAGTTACCGCGCCCTGGGTCGTGCGTGGATCGACACTGGCAGGCCTGGCTGGCAAGTGGCTGGCCAACGTCGATCCACACAAGGAACCGAAACATGAAAATTCGAGCATGCTGCGTGGCGCTCATGATCGGGCTCGCCTTCCAGGCCGGCGCCCACGCCCAGGAAACCTTGCTGACAGCACATGTAGCCGCAGATGGCACGCTACTGCAACAGTCCCCTCAATGGATCAGTAGCGTTGAACTACAAGCACAGCCCAACTACTTCAATCAGTACAAAATCTTGCTCAAGCCTTCCGCTATGCCAGGAAACCCACGTTTCTGCGTAGCTTCGCCCATCGATGCAAGTAGCTATCATCGGCAGCTGCATGGCCAGGCGAAGGTCATCGGTGCTCCACGCGCCAGTCATGTAACCGTGATGACCCAGTTGCTGGACATGCCAGGCGCAAGCGGCGACAACGCGCTGGAGTTCATGCTGATGTGCAGCCGCTGACTCGCGGCAAGCGCGGCCATGGGGAGCACGTTATACTGTAGCGCTCATTCGCTGAGGCCACTGACGTGCTTTCCACGCTGAAAAAAACGCTGATTTCCTTTTTGCTGTTATCTGTCGCCGGTTGCTCGACGGGCCTGCGCATCGACCGCAGCCACCCCTCGGCCAACCAGGACAACCGCATCCAGTTCGTTGTCCTGCATTACACCAATGCTTCGCTGGAGCGCTCGCTCGCGTTGCTCACCCATGGTGAGGTCAGCAGCCATTACCTGATCGGCGACGGCCCTGCGACGGTGTATCAGCTAGTGGATGAAAACCGCCGTGCCTGGCATGCCGGCGACAGCCAGTGGCAGGGGCGCACCTGGCTGAACTCCTCGTCCATTGGCATCGAGATCGTCAACCCTGGGTTCACCGACACACCCAATGGCCGGGTCTGGCACCCTTACAGCGAAGCGCAGGTCCAGTCACTGATTGCGCTGCTCAAGGACATCGTAAAGCGCAACAACATCGAACCGCGGCACATCATTGGTCACAGTGATATCGCTCCATCACGCAAGCTGGACCCGGGGCCGCTGTTCCCGTGGAAGCGCCTGGCCGATGCCGGGCTGGGTATCTGGCCAGATGCCAACGCCGTGGCACGGCAGCAGGCCTACTTCAGCGTCAACCCGCCGAGCATTGGCTGGTACCAACAGGAACTGGCGCGGTTTGGCTATCAAATCGAGCAGACCGGGGTGCTGGATGTTGCCACCCGCCATGTGATCACTGCGTTCCAGATGCGCTTCCGCCCGCAGCGCTTCGACGGCATGCCCGATGCGCAGACGGCGGCGATGCTGCAGGTGCTCAACCGCATGCGTTGAGCCCTCTCGGCGAAACCGTTTTGCATCCCTCAGGCTGGCGCATCACCCTGTGGGAGCGGGCATGCCCGCGAAGCATGCTACGCGCGGCATGGCACCGGCTACGCCGGTGTTCGCGGCGGTTCGGCGCTCCGACACGCCCGCACAGTGATCGCGCAAACCTTTGGGTTTTAATAGGGCAGCCGCTCCCACAAAAAACAGTGTGGCGTGCAGCGAAGTGCCAGACGGTGAGGGTGATTCTCGATTCAGTTGCTATACCTTAGTTATCAACTGGATGCCTTTGATGTCAGCCATCATCACCTTGCTGCGCCAAATTTTTTACCGTCCCTGGATGCTGGCCACGTTGGCAGCGCTGGCCAGCGCGGCCCTGTTGCTCTCTGCCAGCATCGGTATTGCCCTGCAACAGATGAAGCAAAGCGAGAGCGAACAGATGAACGCCCAGGGTGAGCGTTTTCTCGACCGCCTCGAACAAGTGTTTGGCCAGCTGCGTGAAGGGGTAGACCTGTTGCAGGCACAGCCCTTGCGTGGCTGCAGCCCAGCGATGCTGGCGGCGTTGCAGCAGGTGGGGCTGAGTTCGCGGTTCATTTATGAAGCGGCTTACGTGGATGGTGATATCGCCTGCTCCAACCGTGGTGATGAGCGGGCGTTCGAACCTTTGCGGGCACCGGATATCCAGGGGCCGACCTACAGCTACTGGTTGAACACCACCACCGAACCGAACGAGAACCTGGCTGCGCTCATGCTAGGCCGTGGCCAGTTCGTGGTCTCCACCTCGCGCGGGCACCTGACCGATGTGGTCGATCTGCCTCCGGGCGGCAGCCTGGTGGTGGTGCTGGATAACGGTGCCCGCGCCATCCCCGTGCTGGGGCCGCCACAAGTGTGGCCGCCGCCCTCGGCCTGGTCGACAAGCCACAAGTCGCTACTTGAACTCAGCGACCGCCTGATCTACCGCATGCCGACCAAGTCGCCGGATTACCAACTGGTGCTGATTGCCCCGCGGGCCAGCCTGCCATTGAGGATGAACGGCATGCTCTGGCTGCTGTTCCCCGGCAGTGTGTTGGCGGCTTGCTGCATTGGTTGGCTGGTGCTGCAATTGATCCTGCAGCGGCGGTCGATGAGCTCGGAGTTGCAGCATGCTTTGCGCCGCGGGGAGCTGCAGGTGCTGTACCAGCCGATCTTCGAACTCGACAGCCGACGCTGCGTGGGTGCCGAAGCGCTGGTGCGCTGGCGGCGCCCGGACGGTACCCTGACCAGCCCGGACTTGTTCATCCCGCTGGCGGAAAACACCGGGCAGATTCGCCAGATCACCGACTTTGTCCTGCAGCGCGTGCTCGAACAGCTGGGCCAGTTGCTGCGCTCGCACCCCAAACTGTACATATCGGTGAACCTGGCCGCCTGCGATGTGATGGTGCCGCGTATCGGCCGGGTGGCGGCCCGCCTGCTGGCCTTGCATCGGGTGGCGCCCAGCCAGATTGCCTTCGAGGTCACCGAGCGAGGCCTGGTGGATGTGGTGGTGGCCCGTGACAACCTGCAAGCGCTGCGCGCTTCGGGGCATCAGGTGCTCATCGACGACTTTGGTACAGGCTATTGCAGCCTGGCCTACCTGCAGACCCTCCCGGTGGACTGCCTGAAGATCGACAAGGCGTTCATCGACGCGCTGGGCCACGATGCCGCCAGCAGTGGCGTTGCTCCGCATATCATCCGCATGGCCCATGACCTTCACCTGCGGGTGATAGCAGAAGGCATCGAGTGTGAAGACCAGGCGGTGCTGCTGAACAGTGAAGGGGTCAATTACGGCCAGGGCTGGCTGTTTGCCCGGCCGCTGAACGCCAGGCAGTTTGCCGAGCTGGTAACCCGCGGGCAGCTACCACGACGCGCAGAGCACTGAGTAATCCTGCCCGGCGGTGAGGCCGGTGCAGGCGACTGTCAAACCGGCAGCGCCATATAGAACTGGGTCCCCTGCCCGGGCCGGGAAAACACACCCATCCGCCCGCCATGCAGCTGCACGATTTCTTTGCACAACGCCAGCCCCAGCCCTGCGCCCCCTTTCTTGCGGCCTACCTGCACGAAGGGCTCGAAGATGCGCCCCTGCTGCCCGTAGGCAATGCCCTCGCCGTTGTCCTCGACACTGATGATCACCCGCTCCGCATGCCGTCTTGCATGCAAACGGATACGCCCGCCGTTGGCGGTATGGCGGATGGCGTTGTGCAGCAGGTTGTCCAGCACCCGGTCCAGCTGGGCAGCATCAGCCCGCAGGCGCGGCAGCGGCGGTTCCAGCTCCTTGGTCAACTCGATCTGCTTGTGTGCCGCCTGCTCGGCAAAACGCAGTTGCGCCCGCTCCAGCAGTTCGTCAAGGGCGCAGGGGGCCAGATCGAGTTTCTGCAGCCCGCTCTGGTAGCGGGAGAAGTTGAGCAGGTCGTTGATCAGCTGGGTCAGGCGCTGCATTTCTTCGCCGATGGTTTCCAGCAGGTCGTTTTCGCGCGCCTCGGCAGGGAACTTGACCCGCTCGCGCAACAGGCCGAATGCCATGTGCATGCCGGTGACCGGGGTGCGTAGCTCGTGGGAGGCACGTAGCACGAACTCGCTGCGCACGCGTTCGAATGCCCGCTGCTCGGTCACATCGTGCAGCACCATCACCGCGCCAAGGATCGGGCCCTGCGGGTGGCTGACCGGGGTCAGGCTGTAGGTGAGCAGGCGCGCTTCTTCATCGACCTCCATGTTCAAGTCGTCCGGCGGCCGGTCCAGGCTGCCGCCGCGCAGCACCTGGCGCAGCTGCTGCTCCAGTTCCGGGCGCTGCAGGGCCTCGGCCAGGCTGCTGCCCACGCGGCTGTGGTTCCAGCCCAGTTGGCGTTGCGCCACCGGGTTGAGGTGCTCCAGGCGGCCTTGGTGGTCGATGATCAGCAGGCCGTCGTCGATGCTGTCGAGCACGGCCTGCAGCCGCTGCTGGCCGGCCAGCAGCTCGTCGACGTTGGTGGCCTGATGCTTGCGCAAGGCATCGGCCATGAGGCCGAAGCGGCGGGTCAGCTGGTTCAGCTCGGTGGCCTGGGTGACGGGCAGGGTGACGTCGAAATTACCTTTGCCCAGTTGGTCGGCCGCGATGGCCAAGGCTTCGATCGGCTGGCCGAACCGCCGGGCGATGTTGTGCGCGGTAATAAAGCCCAGTACCAGCACCACCAGGCCCATCAGGCCAAGCACACCACTGACCAGCAAGGCGCGGTCCCGGGTGCGTTCCTCGCTACGGGTGATCAGGTCCAGGGCCTGCTTGTGGGAGTCGATCAGGTCGGTACGCACCTGGTTGAAGGCCGCACCCAGCGGTTGGTCGATACCCATGCTGCGAGCGGGTGCGGCGCTGTCGCGATAGGCCTGGAGGAACGTCTGGTAATTGCTGCTGGCCTTGCTGAAACCGGTGCGCTCACCGCCTTGCTCCAGGCCTTGATTGAGCAGGGCCTGGAAGTTGTCCTGCAGCACCCGCAGGCTCTCCGGCGCCGTGCCTTCGTCAAGGATCAGGGTGAGCTGTTCGCCAAGGTTCTGCCGCAACTTCAGGCCCACTTCCAGGGCGTGAGTGGTCTCCTGTACCAGCCGCTGTTGCACCGTGGCCATTTGCAGCACGCTGAACAGGCCCAGCATAAGCCCGAGCAAGGCCACCGTGACCAGCGCCGAGATGCTGAGGAAAAGCCGCGTGCGCAGCTTCATGGGTGGCCACTTCATAGGTTGTACTGCTTGCGCTTGCGGTACAGCGTGGAAGCGTCGATACCCAAGGTCTTGGCGGCTTGGTCCAAGGTATCGCTGGCGGCCAGCACCGCGCCGATATGGGCGCGCTCCAGCTCATCCAGGCTCAGTGCGGCGCCCACGCGCGGGGCATTGCCGGCAGGCTGTTCGCCCATGCCCAGGTGGCTGATTTCCACACGTTCCTGCGGGCAGATGATGCTGGCCCGCTCTACCACGTTACGCAGTTCGCGAATGTTGCCGGGCCAGCGGTAGTTGAGCAGGGCCGAGCGTGCTTCGTCGCTGAAGCCCCGGGCGGGGCGGGAGTATTCCTTGACAAAGCGGGCGAGGAAGCGGTCAGCCAGGGTCAGGATGTCCTCGCTGCGCTCGCGCAGGGGCGGCAAGTGCAAGGTAATGACATTGAGGCGGTACAGCAGGTCTTCGCGGAAGCGGCTTTCTCGCACCATCTCTTCGAGGTTGAGGTTGGTGGCGGCCAGAATGCGTACATCGGCGCGCCGGGTAACCGGGTCACCGACGCGCTCGTATTCCTTGTCCTGAATGAACCGCAGCAACTTGGGCTGCAAGGTCAGCGGAAAATCGCCGATCTCGTCAAGAAAAAGCGTGCCCCCGTCGGCCTGGCTGACCCGCCCAAGGGTACTTTCGCTGGCGCCGGTGAAGGCGCCGCGGGTGTGGCCGAACAGTTCGCTTTCCATCAGCTCGGCATTCAGCGACGGGCAGTTGATGGTCACGCAGGCTTTGCGTGCACGCTTGCTCCAGCCATGGATGGCTCGGGCCAGCTCGCCTTTGCCGGTGCCGGACTCGCCCAGGATGAGGATGTTGGCGTCGGTGGTGGCGACCTGGCGGGCGGTTTCCAGCACCGCCATCATGGCCGGTGTGTGCGAGTCGAGGCCATCCTTGGGTTTGCGCACTTCACCTTCCAGTGCCTCCAGGCGCGCGGAAAGCTGGCGCACTTCCAGCTGCTTGGCGGTGGCCAGGCGCAGCTGGTCGGGGCTGCAGGGCTTGACCAGGTAGTCGGCGGCGCCGGCCTGGATGGCGTCCACCGCCGTGTCGATCGCCGAGTGCGCGGTGACAATCACAACGCGCATCCAGGGTGCCTGGATGCGCATCTGCGCCAGTACGTCGAGGCCGTTGTCCTCGCCCAGGCGTAAATCGAGGAAGCACAGGTCGAATACCTGGCGCTGCAGCAAGGTTTCGGCCTGGGCGGCGCTGTTGGCCGTGGCCACGCTATAGCCCTCGTCTTCCAGGCAATAGCGGAAGGTGCGCAGGATCGCGGACTCGTCATCCACCAGCAGAATGCGGCCTTGGTTGTCCTGGGCTGATTCCATTTCCTGCGCTCCTTAAGGATAGATCTTCATATAGTGTGGGAAAAATCGGGCAAGTTGCATGGTCAATTCTGAAGGATTCTGTCCTTTGCATGCTAGCCAATGGCCAAATGATGCCTGCAGACCGCGATATTCCAATGATTTGCTTAGAGGCACGCTGTGGCACATTGGTTGCGATGATTTTCAGATTTTGCCTACGAAGGAGGCACTGCCATGCCCTTTTACCTGCGTACAGCTGTTTTGGCAGCCACCCTGCTGCCAATCTTTACCCCGGCCTTCGCCGACCCTGTGCAGGACGCGCGCCTGGAAGGCGCCCTGCAAACCGCGCTGTCATTGAACCGCATGCTCAACCCATTTCGTATCAAGGTAGAAGTGGACGGCAAGCAGGCGCGGCTTTCAGGTGAGGTGGAGAACGAGGTCGAGCGGCAGCTGGCTGAAGATGTGGCGCGGGCTACCCGGGGCATCGAACAGGTGGAGAACCAGCTGCAGGTCAATGCCCAACTGGTTGAGCGCCCGCTGGAGCTACGTGCCTACGCCCAACGCCTGCAGGACGCCACCCTGGCGGCGGTGATCCGTGCCCGGCTGTTGTGGAGCCGCACCACCGAAAAGGCCCCTATAGAAGTACAAAGCAGTGACGGCGTGGTGACGTTGCGCGGCAGGGTCGACAGTGCCGAAGCCAAGGAGCTGGCAGGCGTGGTGGCACGTACCACCGACGGCGTACACCTGGTCAACAACCTGGTCAGCCTGGATACCGCGGCCATGGCCAAGGCGCGGGAAATGCCAGTGGGCGCGCCAACCGGGCCGCAGCCGAGTGACAGCTGGATCATCGACAAGATCCAGAACAGCTACCGCTTCAGCCGCAATCTCGATGGCCTGAACCTGAAAGTAGCCAGCGAAGCGGGGATGGTGCGGCTGTCGGGCGAGGTAGTCAGCGCTGAGCAGAAAACCATCGCCGTGGAGATCGCCCGGCAGATCATCGGTGTACGCGGTGTGGATGCCGACTTGCTCAAGGTGGCGACCAAGGTGGAAGGCTGATCGTGCAATTCGCACGACCCCACAGGCCCCATCGTGCAGGATACGTGCTTGGGGTCCCTCCGCTATCTTGTTAAATAATTGATTTATAAGGATTTTATTTAATTAGCAAGGCTGGCATGCAGGCTGCAATTACCTGTTCAGGTTTGAACAAAAATTACAGCAGGAGGAGCCGGCATGAACCGCCAATCCGTCAATCGCTCGCAGATCGCCGCACTGCCCCTGCGCCAGATGCTGACACTCGGCATGGCGCTGCTGCTGACCTTGGCCGCTGGCCTCTTTTATTACAGCTGGCAGACCGCGCGCCTGGCTGAGCAGGTAGCAGCGCAGACTGCACTGTTGACGCAGATTCAGGCAACCCGTGCCAATACCTTGGTCAAGGCCGCTGACCCGCTGCCCGCTGGCCAGGCGACTGCCTCCCCGGCCACCTTGGAAAATGTCGTACCACAGGACCGTTGGGTCTTCTGACCTGCCGATCCGGACCGATTCTGAAAAAGAAAGGAGAACCACCATGCTGAGTTGGGCTATCACTTTCCTCATCATCGCCATTGTCGCTGCCGTACTGGGCTTCGGTGGTATCGCCGGCGCTGCGACGGGTATCGCGAAGATCCTGTTCATTGTCTTCCTGGTGCTGTTCGTAGCCTCCTTCTTCTTTGGACGTGGACGAGGTTGAAGATGAGCAGGATGCTTTCAACAGCCCTGGCTGCCGCCCTGCTGATGGGTGGCAGTGCGGCGGCGATTGCGGCCAATGACGGCCAGGTCCGGGTCGACCAGTTGCTCGGGTCGGACCCGGAGTACCGGGAAACCTGGCAGGACACAATCAAGGGCGAGGAACGCCTGCCTGATTGGGTGGTCAACCTGACCGGCAGTGCCCAGCAGCAGATGTCCGCCGTGACCGAAGATGGCGACAAGTATCTGGTAGGCCCGCTGTGCGAGTCGCAGGACAACTGCACCTACAAGCGGCTGATCGTTGCATTCAGCTGGGACAAGGATGATGCCTACGGGATGCTCGTGGAGGTACCCGAAGGCTTGCCGAGTGACAAGTCGCCCACACGCCATGCGCAGTACCGCTGGCTGGGCGAACCCGACGACGGCATGAAGGCAATGCTGCAGGAGCAGCTCAAGCGTGACTCGAACTGGTACTGAGTATTTGTTGCCGGTACAGATGAAAGGTCACCGACTGTCACGTAATAGAAGCTGAACCTTTCTATATTTCAGCCTTCTATGATGCGCCGCCCCGAGGAGGGGCAGCACATGACCAAGGGGCCGGGCTGTTCTGATTGTTGCAGGATCGGAGTGGCCTAGGGGTACAGGGAGTGCCTCCAGCGATGGGCCGGGTCAGGAAAGGCGGAATCGGAAGTCTCAGGTCGGCGGTGTCATAAGGATACCTGAGCCGATCTGGCTTCCGAGGAGCCCTGCAGAAAACGCCTCTTCTCTTGCGCGATTTTTACCTTGAGACACATTTTGTCTCGACCGCACGTCAATTTTTTTTGACTTCAATGACGCGTCTTCAAGTGTCATTTCCGCCATTCGGATTGTCGAACAGGCCATCTTCCATCCCCATCCCATACCGTCAAATCTGCCTAAATATGGCGGTTTGGTCTTGTTCGGGAATCCGAACGTTATAAATCAAGCACTTGCGAGCGCCCTATTTTCGTGCGAACCAGTATGCGAAAACGGTATGGGGTATGCGTTTCCGGCATTAGATTTCCCCCCTTGCCATCGCAATAGTTGCCGCCTTTTTCGCTGGCCAGAGCGCCCTGTCGCTCGCCTGCGCTGTCCTTACATGAAGTCGCCGGATGGATTGATTTGCTGCCCGTGACCTGGCCAATGGCTCTGTCACGGGCGTTTTCGTCCGGTGCCATGACCACTAGAACAAAGGGTAAAGACATGAAGAAGGCAAAACTGAGCCTCGCCTGGCAGATCGTTATCGGTCTGGTCCTGGGCGTTGCAATCGGCGCGCTGCTGAACCACTTCAGCGCGGAAAAGGCCTGGTGGATCAGCAACGTCCTCCAGCCCGCCGGTGACATCTTCATTCGCCTGATCAAGATGATCGTCGTCCCGATCGTGATTTCGTCGCTGATCGTGGGTATCGCCGGGGTTGGCGATGCGAAGAAACTGGGCAGCATCGGCCTGAAGACCATCATCTACTTCGAAGTGGTGACCACCATCGCCATCGTCGTGGGTTTGGTGCTGGCCAACCTGTTCCACCCGGGCGCCGGTATCGACATGAGCACCCTGGGTACCGTGGACATCTCCAAGTACCAGGCCACTGCGGCTGAGGTGCAGCATGAGCACGCGTTCATCGAAACCCTGCTGAATCTGATCCCGTCGAACATCTTCGCAGCGCTGATGCGTGGCGAAATGCTGCCGATCATCTTCTTCTCGGTCATGTTCGGCCTGGGCCTTTCGAGCCTGCAGGCAGAACTGCGCGACCCACTGGTACGCACCTTCCAGGCCGTCTCGGAAACCATGTTCAAGGTCACCCACATGATCATGAACTACGCCCCGATCGGCGTGTTCGCCCTGATCGCCGTGACCGTGGCCAACTTCGGCTTCAGCTCGCTGCTGCCGCTGGCCAAGCTGGTACTGCTGGTGTACTTCGCCATCGCCTTCTTCGCCTTCATGGTGCTGGGCCTGGTGGCCCGCGTGTTCGGCTTCTCGGTGATCAAGATCATGCGCATCATGAAAGATGAGCTGATCCTGGCCTACTCCACCTCCAGCTCCGAAACCGTGCTGCCGCGCGTGATCGAGAAAATGGAAAAGTACGGCGCGCCGAAGTCGATCTGCTCGTTCGTGGTACCGACCGGCTACTCCTTCAACCTTGACGGTTCCACCCTGTACCAGAGCATCGCGGCCATCTTCATCGCCCAGCTGTACGGTATCGACCTGTCGTGGAGCCAGCAGCTGCTGCTGGTGCTGACCCTGATGGTCACCTCCAAAGGCATCGCTGGCGTGCCGGGCGTATCGTTCGTGGTCCTGCTGGCTACCCTGGGCAGCGTGGGCATCCCGCTGGAAGGCCTGGCCTTCATCGCTGGCGTCGACCGCATCATGGACATGGCCCGTACCGCACTGAACGTGGTGGGCAACGCCTTGGCTGCACTGGTCATCGCCCGTTGGGAAGGCATGTACGACGCGGCCAAGGGCGAGAAGTACTACGCCTCGCTGATGGCCGACAAAAAGGAAGCTGTCGTCGCTGGCGAAACCGCCAAGCGCTGAGCCTGACCGCTGATTGATAAATAGCCCCGACCTGTCGGGGCTTTTTGTTGTCTGTGAGATCTTGGGGCCGCGTTGCGGCCCTATCGCGACGCAAGGCCGCTCCCACAAGGGCTGGCGTTCGCCGATCTTTGTGGGAGCGGCCTTGTGTCGCGATACGAGGGCGCAGCCCTCGCCTGAGATCGCCAGTCAGGGGCTGCGATACGCTATCATTCGGGCATTTTTCAGGGGGAACACACGGATGCTCAACGGCCTTTGGCTTGGCTTTTTCCTGGTGGCGGCGGTGTCCGCCCTGGCCCAATGGCTGGTAGGCGGCAACGCTGGCATCTTCGCGGCAATGGTCGAAAGCATCTTCGCCATGGCCAAGCTTTCGGTCGAGGTGATGGTACTGCTGTTCGGCACCCTGACCCTGTGGCTGGGCTTTCTGAAGATCGCCGAGAAGGCCGGTATCGTCGAATGGTTGGCCAAGGTGCTGGGCCCGCTGTTTGCCCGCCTGATGCCTGAGGTACCGCCAGGCCACCCTGCCCTGGGCCTGATCACCATGAACTTTGCCGCCAACGGCCTGGGCCTGGACAACGCCGCCACGCCGATTGGCCTGAAGGCCATGCGCGCACTGCAGGAGCTGAACCCCAGCAGCACCACCGCGAGCAACGCGCAGATCCTGTTCCTGGTGCTCAACGCCTCGTCGCTGACGCTGCTGCCGGTCACCATCTTCATGTACCGGGCCCAGCAGGGCGCGCCTGACCCGACCATGGTGTTCCTGCCAATCCTCCTGGCGACCAGCGTTTCGACCCTGGTCGGCCTGCTGTCGGTGGCTGTGATGCAGCGTTTGCGTCTGTGGGACCCGGTGGTGCTTGCCTACTTCATCCCCGGCGCTTTGCTGCTGGGCGGTTTCATGGCCTTTCTTGGCACCCTGTCGGCCGCCGCGCTGGCTAGCCTGTCATCGATCCTGGGCAACCTCACGCTGTTTGGCGTGATCATGCTGTTCCTGGTGATTGGTGCCATGAGGCGGGTGAAGGTGTATGAAGCCTTTGTCGAAGGCGCCAAGGAAGGCTTCGACGTGGCTAAGAACCTGCTGCCGTACCTGGTGGCGATGCTGGTGGCGGTGGGTGTGCTGCGCGCCTCTGGCGCCCTGGAGCTGGCCCTGGACGGTATCCGCCATGCGGTGAACTGGATGGGCCTGGATACCCGCTTCGTCGAGGGCCTGCCCACCGCGCTGGTCAAGCCGTTCTCCGGCAGCGCAGCTCGGGCCATGCTGATCGAGACCATGCAGACCCAAGGCGTGGATAGCTTCCCGGCCCTGGTAGCGGCAACGATTCAGGGCAGCACCGAAACCACCTTCTACGTACTGGCCGTGTACTTTGGCGCCGTGGGCATCCAGCGCGTGCGCCATGCGGTGGGTTGCGCACTGCTGGCCGAGTTGTCCGGGGTGATTGCGGCGATCTTCGTCTGCTACTGGTTCTTCGCCTGAACCTTCAGTTGAGCCTGGTTGGCCTGGCCAATGGTCCAGCCCACCACCTGCCCCACCAGCTGGTCGCTGGCCTGACCAAAGCCGGCGACCACCGCTGACACCTGCTTTTCGGCCAGCGGCTGGCGGATCTCGAAGCGCTTGCTGGCCAGGATGCGCTGGTCGCGGCCCTGGACCAGACGCGCGTCGTAGCGGATCACCACCTCCACTGCCCCGCCCGGGCGGTATTCACTCTGAAACGCCTGCAGCTCGCCAGCCAGCTCGTAGTCGGCCTGCAGGTTGCTGTCGTCGGCGCTCAGGCGCTGCACCTGGCCGTCACGCTGGAAACCATCGAGCAGGCGGTTGCGCAGCAGCACCGGGGCGGCATCGCTCCAGCGCGCGCCCTTGTAACTGCTGACCACATCGCCCTGGGGGATGACGGCAATGCGCGGCCCCGCCAGCACTTCACTGGCCAGCGGCTTGTTCAGGCGCAAGGACCAATCCAGCGGCGCCGCCGTGCGGCTGGGCTGGTTTACCGGCAGGCGATAGAGGTCGACGGGTTCGGTCTTGGGCAGGATCGAGCAGGCACTTGCCAGGCTCAGCGCGGCCGCCAGGGCCAGCAGGCGCAACGACGGTTTCATGGCTGGAACTCCTTGTTGTTGTCGCGGCCGAGCAGGTAGCCGCTCGGGTCGGCCTCCAGTTGCCGGGAAATGCCTTTGAGCGCGTTGAGGGTTTCGCGCAGCTCGCGAATGGCTGGGGTGAGCTGGTTCAGGCCCTGGGCGCCGTCGCCGATGGCCTCGCTGTTGTTTTTCAGCAAGTTGTTGATGGTGGCAGTGCTTTCGGCCAGTGACTGCATGGCCTGTTCGGCACTGCCGATTGCCTGCTTGCCATCGCTGGCCAGCAGGCCGTTGGCATTGCGCATCAGTGCCTGGGTTTCGGCCAACGTGGCACTGGCCTGTTTGCCCACCTGCACCAGTTGCTCGATGGCCTGGGCGATGCTGCCGTGCTGGCCGGCGAAGGCACCCGTGGTCTTGTCGAGGTTGGCCAGGGTGCTGCTGAGGTGGCCGATGTTGTCCTCGGAGAACATCTGGTTGGCGTTGTGCAGCAGCAGGTTGATGTTGGTGACCAGGTCACTGCTGTCGTTGAGCAGTCGCGAGATCGGCGACGGCGAGGCAATGATCACCGGCAGCTTGCCATCCTTGCCTTTCAGTTCCGGGCTTTGCGGGGTGCCGCCGCTGAGCTGGATGAACGAGTTGCCTGTCACGCCGGCCAGGGTCAACTTGGCCTGGGTGTCTTCTTTTACTGGGGTGTCGCCGCTCAGGCGCACCCGGGCCAGTACCCGGCGCGGGTCTTTCGGGTCCAGTCGCAGGGTGGATACATCGCCCACCTTGATGCCGTTGTACTGCACCGGGCTGCCGCGCGACAGGCCGGAAACGGCTTCGTTGAACACCACTTCGTAATCCTTGAACGCGTCATCGACACTGGACTTGGTCAGCCAAAGGCCGAACAGCATGGCACCAGCCACCACCAGGACGGTGACCAGGCCGATAAGAACGTGATGGGCTCGGGTTTCCATTGCTCAGCGCTCCTGCCCGGCACGGGTGGCGGCCTGTTCGGCCGCGCGCCCGCGGGGGCCGTGAAAGTATTCTTTGATCCAGGCGTCGTCGGTCTGTTCGACCTCGGCCAGCGGGCCGGCCACCAGGACCTTTTTCTGCGACAGCACCGCGATGCGGTCGGTAATGGTGTAAAGGGTGTCGAGGTCGTGGGTGATCAGGAACACTGACAGGCCCAGGGCATCGCGCAGGGTCAGGATCAATTGGTCGAACGCGGCGGCGCCGATCGGGTCCAGGCCGGCGGTGGGCTCGTCGAGGAACAGGATGTCCGGGTCCAGGGCCAGGGCGCGGGCCAGCGCTGCACGCTTGATCATGCCCCCCGACAGCGAGGACGGGTACTTGTCGGCGGCGGAAATGGGCAACCCGGCCAGGGCCAGCTTCACGCCGGCCAGGTGCTCGGCATCGGCGCGGGACAGCCCGGCGTGTTCGATCAACGGCAACGCTACGTTCTCGGTGACGGTAAGCGAAGAGAACAGCGCGCCCTTCTGGAACAGCACGCCGAAGCGCCGTTCCACTAGCGAGCGCTGTTCTTCGCCCAGGCCCGCGAGGTCTTGGCCGAACACCTTGATCAGCCCCTCATTGGGCCGGCGCAGGCCAATGATGCTGCGCAGCAGTACCGACTTGCCGCTGCCCGAACCGCCGACCACGGCGAGGATTTCGCCACGGTACAGGTCCAGGTCCAGGTTTTCATGCACAACCTGGGGGCCGAAGCGGTTGCAGATGCCGCGGGCTTCGATCACTTTTTCCCGGTCATTCACCAGCCCATCTCCATGAAGAACAGGGCGGCCACGGCGTCCAGCACGATGACCACGAAAATCGACTGCACCACCGCCGAGGTGGTGTGTGCGCCCACCGATTCGGCGCTGCCGCTGACCTTGAAGCCTTCGAGGCAGCCGATGGCGGCGATCAGGAAGGCAAAGAACGGTGCCTTGGCCAGGCCCACCAGAAAGTGCTGCACGCCGATATCGCTTTGCAGCAGCGACAGGAACATGGCCGGCGAGATGTCCAGCGACAGGGCGCAGACCACTGCGCCGCCGACGATGCCGCAGATCATTGCGATGAAGGTGAGCAACGGCAGCGTAATCAGCAACGCCAGTACCCGTGGCACCACCAGCAGCTCCATGGGGTTCAGGCCCAGGGTGCGGATGGCGTCGATTTCTTCGTTGGCCTTCATCGAGCCGATCTGCGCGGTGAAGGCGCTGGCGGTGCGGCCGGCCATGAGGATGGCGGTCAGCAGCACGGCGAACTCGCGCAGGAACGAGAACGCCACCAGGTCGACGGTGAAAATGGTCGCGCCGAACGCGGCCAGCACCGTGGCACCGAGGAAGGCCACCACCGCGCCTACCAGGAAGGTCAGCAAGGCGACGATAGGGGCTGCGTCCAGCCCGGTCTGCTCGATATGTGCAACAACCGGCGTGAGGCGCCAGCGGTGCGGTGTGAGGGCGCGGCGCAGCAGGGTTTCGAGGATGACCCCGATGAAGCCCAGCAACTGCATGGAGTCTTGCCACAGGGTGCCGACGGCACGGCCGATGCGTTCCAGCAGCATCAGCAGTACGTTGCGCTCGGGCTCCTTGACCGGGATGCAGTAGTCCTGGACCGAGCAGTAGACGTTCTTGAGCAGTGCGCGGCTGGCTTCGGGCAGGTCTTCGGTGCAGTGTGACAGGCGCTCGGAGCCAAGCAGCTCGGCCAGAAGCGATGCCCCGGCGGTGTCCAGGCGGCCCAGTTGGCTGAGATCGGCGACGGTGTCGGCAGGGTATTGCGCGCGCAGCTGCTCGCTCTCGCGCCTGAGGCTGGCGTAGTGCGCCAGGGTCCAGTCACCGGTTATGCGCAGGCAGGCCGGTTGGCTGCTGGCGTCCAGGGTGGCGCTGGGGGTGGTCATAGGCTCCATGCAATTGACTCGGCGCTAAGGCTTAGGGGCTGATCATAGCGCAGCAGACATGGGCTGTTTGGTGATTATGTGCTGTCTCTTGGTTCGGCATCGTGACCTGTAGGAGCAGCCTTGTGCTGCGAAGAGGCCGTGAGCGCCCACAAAAGTGGTTTGCGGTACAGGCCCCTTCGCAGCACAAGGCTGCTCCTACACAGGTAACGCGTAAGGCATGGATTTCAACTTCCAGCCGGTGTGTCGTCGACCACCTTGAAGCGCAGTACGCCAATCACCTGGCCATCTTCGGTCAGCACCCTGACCTGCCATTTGCCCACCGGGTTTGGCGGGAAGTTCTGCTTGTGGGTCCAGGCCCGGTAGCCTTCCTTGCGCCCGCCGTGGATGTCCAGGGCGATGCGGTCAACTTCCTTACCGTCCTTTTGCCACACATGGTAGATCCGCTCGTTCAGGCCGCGGGGTGCGTTGATGGCGGTGTAGGCATACAGGCCACTGCTGCGGATGCGGCTGGCGGCAATCTCGTCCAGCGACTCGCCTGGCTGGCGGTTCAGCACTTCGGTACTCACCGCCACCTCGGTCATCCACAGGGTGGCCGGCGGTACCCAGGAGCGCAGCAGCCAGCCCCCGGCACCGACCGACAGGGTAACCAGTACCAGCGCCACGGCGCGGCGCCAGTTGTTGATCGGGAAGCTGCTGGCCAGGCTGGGGAACGACAGGGCCATGGCCGCGATCAGGGCCAGCTTGAAGCTTTGCGCGGTGGTCAGATGCAGGATGATCGGCAGTGCGGTCAGCAGGGCGGCGAACAGCGTCAGGGTATGCAGCGCCAGGAACAGCCAGCGCCGCGGTGCCAGCCACTTGTAGTACAACGGGTCGATGATCGAAATCAGGCCCGCGGCGCCGAGCAAGCCGGTGAATACCAGCTGGCCGCTGTTCCAGGTGGTGGTGATGAAGAAGAACGGCAGCACGAAGAACAGCGTTTCCTGGTGGATCATCTGCGTCGCGTAGCGCAACAGCGGCTGTGGGATTTCGCGGTTGAAGGTGCGCGCGAACAGGCCAGTGAGGGTGTTTTCCAGCATCAGCCAGACCCAGCTGACCAGCATGAGTACGGCAACCCAGCTGGCCAGGCCGGCCTGGCGGTCGACCAGGATGAAGCTGCCGATACCGGAGAGGAAACCGCCGAGCGCGATGATGCCGGGGTAGCGTTTGAGCAGTTCGATGATGCGCTGGACGATATGGGGGATTTGGGGCATTGGGGGCTACAACAGAAAGGATGAGGTGGCTGTACGGCCCCTTCGCGGGCTTGCCCGCTCCCACAGGGTTCGGCGATAACGCCCGCGAAGGGGCCGGTACTGGCAAAAGGATACCGCCGATTCACCGCTCCCGTGTAGCACCACTCGGCCGTTCAGGCCCGTGCCGTCGCCAGCGCAGCAACCCTGCCGCCAGGATCAGCCCCACAAGCAAGGCGGCCAGCCCGTAAAGCTCGTTGTAGCCAAGCAACGGCTTCTCGATACGCAGGTAGCCCTCTTCCCTGAGCAGTTCTTTCAGCGCCGCGTTGGCCTGTTCCAGGCTGACCTGGCGCAGCTTGCGCACCGGGTTGGCAAAACGCCCGTCGGTATAGTCGTTCAGCGCGCCCCAGTAATAGTCGGCCAGGGCGCTGTTGCCTTGGGTGCTCCAGCTCTCCTTGGCGACGCTAGCGTCCTTGATGCGGGCGAAGGTGTCCGGGTCCAGGCCTTCCTTGCGCAGGTGCTCGAACAGGGCCTGCATTACCTTTACCGCCTTGTCGATGTCATCGCGCTCAAGGTCGGCGTTGAGGCTGAGCAGGCCGGTGTCGCCAAAGCTCTCGCGCTGCACCGATGGACCGTAGGACAGCCCGTTGCGCAGGCGTAGCTGGTCGTACAGCGCCCAGTCCAGGTAGCGCGACAGCAGGTCGAGGGTGGCCTGGTGGTCGTTGTCCAGCACCGGCTCGATGAACAGCCAGTGCAGTTTGACGCTGTCACCCAGCCAGCCCCGGGTCAGGTCGCGACGTTGTTCGGCCTGGTGGGTGATGCTCTCCAGGTTGCGGCGCTCCTCCGGTTCGGTGGCTGGCAGTTCGCCAAAGGTGCGTTCCAGATAAGCCGGCAGCAGCCGGTCGAGGCCGCCGACCATGATCAGGGTCATGTTGTTGGCCGCGTACCAGCGGTCACGCAAGGCTTGCACCTGCTCCAGGGTCATGTCGTCGATATTGGAGCGCTCCGGGCATTTCAGGCCCAGCTCGGTGGCCAGCTGATCGCTGGCGGGGTGGCCGATGTCCTGGCGGTCGAGCCAGCGCTGCAGGTGGCCATAATGGCCGCCATCTTCGCGTTCGATGATGCGCTTGGCGGTGGCAAGGGCCTTGGCATCGATAGGGGTGTCGCGGATGACCGCCAGCAGCAGGTCGAGTACCTTGCGCTGGTTGCGCGCCGGGGCTTCGATCACGAAGGTGGTGTCGGCGCTGCTGGTATAGGCGTTCCACTCGCCGCCCAGCGTTTGCAAGCGCTCTTCCAGGCCGCCCTCGCCTGTTTCGTCGATGCCGCTGAACAGCAGGTGCTCAAGCAGGTGCGGCAGTTCTTTCTGCTCGCAGCCGAAGTCGTCCAGGCCGACCCCGACCACCAGGCGGATCGCCACATGGTCACGCTCGTAGCCGTCTTTCAGGATGACCTGCAGGCCGTTGGGCAGCAGGTAGCCCTCAACGCGTGAGCGGTCGAGGGCCAATGAGGGCAGGCTGCAGATCAGCAGGCAAACGAACATCAGGCAACGCATGGGCGAGCGAGAATCCTCTGGTAGGCAAAATCAGGGCAGACGGGCTTCGTCCGGCACGCTGTCGAGCATCAGGCCGCCGGTGTCCGAGCCGCCCAGTACCACATAGGCACTGCTGCAGAACAAAGAGTTCAACCGCTTCATGTCGGCAATCAGCTCCAAGTGTAGCGAACTGGTCTCGATACTTTGCACCACCTTACGCTGCAAGCGGCTGACATGGGCGTGCGCCAAGCGCCGTTCCTGGGCGCGAAAACGGCGTTTTTCACGCAGCAGCAAGCGGGCGCTCTCCGGGTCGGCACTGAGAAACACCGACAGACCCAGGCGCAGGTTGGCCAGTAATTGCTCCTGCAGGCCGGTGAGCTCCTCCAGGCCTGTCTGGGAAAACTCCCGGCGCTGGCTGGTTTTCTGCTGCTGGACCTTGCGTAGCATGCGCTCGATCAGGTCGCAGGCCAGCTTGAGGTTGATCGCAAGCTCGATGATCTCGGCCCAGCGGCGGTTGTCCGGCTCGCTGAGGTCCTCGCGCGACATTTGCGCCAGGTAAAGCTTGATCGCGCTGTACAGGGCCTCGGCGTCTTCGCCCAGGACGCGGACCTGCTGCGGCAGGGCGGTCTGGGTGCCGCGCAGGGCACCGAGCACGGCTTCGAGCAGGCTGTCGACGATATCGCCCAGGCGCAGGGTTTCGCGGCAGGCGTTGGCCAAGGCCAGGCTGGGCGTTTCCAGTGCCGAGGCGTCGAGGTGGCGTGGGCGCACTTGTCCGTTGCCGGCTTCGCGCTCGGGCAGCAGGGTATTGCACAGCCGGCCCATCAGTTTGACTGTGGGTAGCATCAGCAGGCAGCGCAGTGTGTTGTAGAGCAGGTGGAAGCCGATGACCAGCTCTTGTGGGCTGAAGCTCAGCGAATCCATCCACTCCACCAACGGGTGCAGCACCGGGATGATCAGCACCAGGCCGAGCAGCTTGTACAGCAAGCTGCCCAAGGCCACCCGGCGCCCGGCGGTGTTCTGCATGCTGGTGCTGATGAAGGCCAGCAAGCCACTGCCGATGTTGGCGCCGACCACCAGGCCGATGGCCACCGGCAGGCTGATGACTTCGGCGCCTGCCAACGTTGCGGTGAGTAGCACGGCGGCCAGGCTGGAATAGGAAACCATGGCGAACATGGCGCCGACCAAGGCGTCCAGCATGATGTCGCCGGTTAGTGAAGCGAACAGCACTTTCACGCCTTGGGCATGGGTGATCGGCGCAGCTGCCTGCACGATCAGCTCCAGTGCCAGAATGATCAGGCCAAGCCCGATACCAACCCGGCCCAGTTGGCCTGCCCGTGTCTGCTTGCGCGAGAGGAAGAAGATTACACCCAGGAAGATCAGCAGCGGTGACAGCCACGACAGGTCGAAGGTCAGTACACGGGCCATCAGCGCGGTACCCACATCGGCACCCAGCATGATCGCCAGGGCCGGGGTCATGGCCATCAGGCCCTGACCGACGAAAGATGTGACCAGCATGGCCGTGGCGTTACTGCTCTGCACCATGGCGGTGACCAGAATGCCGGCGATGAACGCCAGCGGTCGCTTGTCCATGTTCTGGCTGATGATGCGCCGCAGGTTCGAGCCGAATACCCGGAGGATGCCGGTACGCACGATATGGGTGCCCCAGACCAGAAGCGTCACGGCTGAGAGCAGGTTGAGCAGGGTCAGCATGGCGAAGGCCCCCTGTTGCACTGGCCCACCGGGCCAAGAAAAGATACGTGAGCTTTTGAAGAATTTTCAGTGCTCACTCAAAGCTTTAGTTGTTTTGCGCAGCTGTCGCCAGCTTCGCATGGCTGTCATTTGTTTGAAACCGATCAGACATGAAAAAAGGGCCCTGCGAAGGGCCCTTTCTGTTTTGCACTTCCGGGTGTTATTGACCCGGAATGTCTTTGCGCAGTTTCACCGGGTCTTGCTCTTTGCCCTCTTTGCGGGCTGAGGCGGTGCGCATGCGGATGTTGATAGCTTCCACTGCCAGCGAGAATGCCATGGCGAAGTAGACGTAACCCTTAGGTACGTGCACCTCGAAAGCCTCGGCGATCAGCACGGTACCGACCACGATCAGGAACGACAGTGCGAGCATCTTCAGCGACGGGTGTTTGTCGATGAAATTGCTGATGGCACCGGCGCAGAGCATCATCACCAGCACGGCTACGACGATGGCGGCGATCATCACCGGAACGTGAGAAACCATGCCCACTGCGGTGATTACCGAGTCCAGCGAGAACACGATGTCGATGATGGCGATCTGGATGATGGTATAGAAAAACTTGCCACCCGCGCCTTTGGGCTCATCCGGGCTTTCATCTTCGCCTTCCAGGCCGTGGTAGATCTCTTGCGAGCTCTTCCATAGCAGGAACAGGCCACCGAAGAACAGGATCAGGTCCCGCCCGGAGATGCCCTGGCCGAATACCACGAACAGGTCGGCGGTAAGGCGCATGACCCAGGTAATCGACAGCAGCAGCATGATGCGGGTGACCATGGCCAGGGCCAGGCCGAAGATCCGGGTGCGCGGCTGCATGTGCTTGGGCATGCGGCTGACCAGGATCGAGATCATGATGATGTTGTCGATCCCGAGGACGATCTCAAGCGCGGTGAGGGTAAAAAAGGCAACCCAGATTTCCGGGCTGGTCAGCCATTCCATGTAATTTCCTTCGAGCGGTAATGGCAACGCGCCCCGGTCAGGGCGCGTCGCGTAGGTGATACGTATGTATTAAAGACTACTGAACAGCGGGAAAATCCCCATCAGCAGTGCGGCGAGCATTATGCACAGGCACACCAGCACTGCCCACTTGAGCGTGAAGCGCTGATGATCGCCGAACTCGATGCCGGCCAGGGCCACCAGCAGGTAGGTGGAGGGTACCAGCGGGCTGAGCAGGTGTACCGGTTGCCCGACGATCGACGCACGGGCCATTTCCACCGGGGTGATGCCGTAGTGGCTGGCGGCTTCGGCCAGCACCGGCAATACGCCGTAGTAGAAGGCATCGTTGGACATGAAGAAGGTGAACGGCATGCTCACGATCGCGGTGATTACCGCCAGGTAAGGGCCCAGCGCTTCGGGGATGACGGCCAGCAGGCTCTTGGACATGGCGTCGACCATGCCGGTACCCGACAGGATGCCGGTGAAGATGCCAGCAGCGAAGATCAGCCCGGTCACGGCCAGCACGCTGCCGGCGTGGGCGGCGATGCGGTCCTTCTGCTGCTGCAGGCACGGGTAGTTGACGATCATGGCGATGCTGAAGGCGATCATGAACAGCACGGGCAGTGGCAGCACGCCGGCGATCAGCGCGACCATCAGGGCGGCGGTCAGGGCACCGTTGAAGTACAGCAGCTTGGGCCGGCGTGCCTCCGGGAATTGCGAAACGGTGATTTCGCTGTGGTCGATATCGTCCGTCGGCAGGTGCAGTTCGCCCAGGCGGGCACGTTCACGCTTACCGTACATGTAGGCAATGGCCAGGATCGCCACCACGCCGAACAGCATGGCCGGGATCATCGGCACGAAGATGTCCGAAGGGTCCACGTGCAGCGCACTGGCGGCACGGGCGGTCGGGCCACCCCAAGGGGTCATGTTCATCACCCCGCCGGCGAGGATGATCAGGCCGGCCATGATCCGCGGGCTCATGCCCAGGCGGCTGTACATAGGCAGCATGGCGGCGCAGCAGATCATGTAGGTGGTGGCGCCGTCACCGTCGAGCGAGACCACCAGGGCCAGCACGGCGGTACCGACCGAGACTTTCAGCGGGTCGCCCTTGACCAGTTTGAGGATCTTGCGCACGGCCGGGTCGAACAGGCCGGAGTCGATCATCAGGGCGAAGTAGAGGATGGCGAACATCAGCATCACGCCGGTAGGCGCGAGCTTGCTGATGCCTTCGAGCATCATGGGGCCGATCTTGGCGGAGAAACCGCCGAACAGGGCGAACAGGATCGGTACCAGGATCAGTGCGATCAAGGCCGACAGGCGCTTGGTCATGATCAGGTACATGAAGGTGATGACCATGGCAAAGCCGAGGAAGGTCAGCATGGCAATACTCCAGGCGTGGCGCGGCGAAAGGAAAGTCGATTCGGGCGGATCAGCGCGTCAGGCGCTGCGCAGGGAGCATGCGGAGGGGTACTGCAGGAAGGCGGGCACAGGAATACATCAGAATCACCATTGTTGTTGTTGATTGGGCCGGGCGCGGTGTTTACCGGGTGCCCTGGCTGACCGGTCTTGTGCCGGTAGTGGCGGCTATCCTATGAGGGCAAGCTTTCAGCCAGCTTTCGCTGAGGCAAAGGCGACGAGAGGTAGGTGATGCAGAATGTGACCGAAGGGGGCTGCCATTGCGGCGCCTTGCGTTACCGGTTGGAGGGTGACCTGACAGACATTGCCCACTGCCACTGCACGATTTGCCGCCGGGTAAGCGGTGGGCTGGTGGTGACCTGGGTCACCCTGCCCCGTTCGGGGTTTGTGTGGCTGGCGGGTGAACCGAACTGCTATGTGGCACCGGCCAGTTGCAGCCGGTACTTCTGCGGGCAGTGTGGGGCGCACGTCGCGCTGGTGACCACGCACAGCCCTGAAACGATTGACGTGACGGTGGCGACGCTGGATCACCCGGAGCGGGTGCGGGCCAACCGGCATATCTGGGTGGGCAGCCGGTTGCCCTGGTTGCATCTGGATGAGGCTTTGCCAGAAGAGGATGGCGAAAGCCAGTAAGCAATTGTGCTGGTGCTGCAGGCCCTATCGCCGGCAAGCCAGCTCCTATAGGTACTGCGCAATATTCAAGGCCTGTGCACAATTTGTGGGAGCTGGCTTGCCGGCGATAGGGCCGGTACAGCCATGCTTACAGTTGCAGGCCACCCGCAGCTTTGTGCAGCGCCCGCAAATGCTCACCGATCTGCTTCACATTGGCCTCGACCGCGGCAATTTCCTTGGCCCGTGATGGTTCCAGCAGCGCCCTCACCTCTTTGTCCAGGCTGGTGCTCAAGCGCAGCAGCTGCGCCTGGCGTTCGCTGCTGACCTGCTCGAGGTGCTTGCGCTCTTCGGGTTGTGGCAGCCCGTAGCCCTTGGCATCGAGCAACTCTGCCGGGCGGCTGAGGAAACCACTGTTGGCGAGCATCTGCTTGAGGGTGGCGTCAGCTTTGTTGATGCTGCCATCTTTCAGCGCTGCGGCATTCAGGTAACGTTGCTTGACCTCGTCCTGGGCCAGCAGCAGTTGCCGGCGCAAGCTGGCCTGTTCAAGCAGCAGCAACGCAGCGCTGGTGCGCAGGTCGGCCTTGGCGAACCAGGGGCGGCGCTGTTCGGCATCCTGGGCCAGCCAGTCTTCAACCAGGGTTTGCTTGATCGGCAGCTGTTTCCTCAGTACCTCGAACATGGCCTGGTAGCGGTCGCGGTAAGAGTCGAAGCGGTAGCCCAGGCGCAACGCCTCGCGTGGGTCGTCGAGTACGCTGGTGTCGGCCAGCCCCCTGCCCTTGAGCACGGCCAGCAAACCGTTGGGCATGATGCTGTCGAGGTCGTTCAGGCGTGGGTTGGCGGTGCCGCTGCGCAGCAGTTTCAGTGACTCCACCGCACAGTTGTTGGACAGGAACCAATAGTTGCCGTCATAGCTCCAGTGCATCTCGGCGGCCTGACGCACCAGGTTCTCGACTTCATCGCGGCTGAGCTTCAGGGGTACCGAGGCCAGGCTACGCAGTTCGGTCTTGGTGTACTCATCGATCACCTGGCCCAGCGGCAGTACGAACAATCGCGAGGGGTAGACACCGACCAGGCCGTCCCAGCTGGACAGCTGCACGTCGTTGACGAAGGCGCGGTACGACAGCACCAGGCTCTGGTCGAGGTCCAGGCGGCAGTCCGGCCCGCGTGGGCGGCCGGGCTTGCAGATCACCAGGCGCAGCATGCTGTGGCCCCACCGGCTGACCAGGTTCTGGTTGGCTTCGGCCAGCAGGTAATCCACTTCATACACCCGCTCGGGGTCGATTTCACCCAGCGGCTGGCGGGCGAAGTCGCTGCCCGCGTTGATGAACGGCAGGCCCTTGGCGCAAGTGTCCTGTTGGGGTGCCCAGCCGAAATGTTCGCGCAGGTATTGGTTGAGCGCCGGGCGGCGGCAGCCGTAGCTCGGGTCGAGGAGGAAGTACTCCATGTTGACCGCGATGTACTCCTTGGGGCTGCTCAGCTCATAGCTGTCGGGGCTGCGCACGAACTGGCCATTGTGCTGTTCGCGCTCCCCGCGTCGGCCCACGTATTGCTGCCAGCCGGCCAGGTCGAGCAGGCGCGGGTCGTCGCTGAGGGTGAAGCGGCGCTCGGCCTGGCCTCGGCATTCTTCGGGCAGGCCAATCTTGCCCAGCGTGCCTTGCTGGCGCTTGCAGCGGGCAATCAGCGAATTTTCGGCACCGGTCCACAGGCGGGCACGGTCGTAGATATGGGTGAGCTCGTGCAACACGGTGGCCAGCAGCTCCTCACGTACCGTGCCATGCGGGCGGTTGGTGCGCTCGGTGGCGGCGCTGCCATCGGTGAGGTCGGGCAGTAGGCGACGGTTGAGTTCGAGGGTGGACACCAGCGATGCCTGGCCATAGGCGTCGGCAGGCATGTTGTCGCTCCAGCTGACCCGCACGCGGCGGTCCAGCTGTTGCTTGAAGCGCGGAGGCAGCTTGCCCATGGCCTCGTCGAGCAGGGCCTGGGTGGCTTGGGTTTGTTGGGGGTCAAGGCCGGATGCCTGCAGCTCAAGCTGCAGGTCGGCCAATGCGGGTGTGCCGAGCAGCGTCAGGACGCAGCCGAGCAGCCAGGCACGTAGGCGGTTCACAGCGCGAGGATGGCTTCGGCCAGTACCTGATCGCTGGCGCCGCGGGCTTCTGGCACACGCTCGCGCAGGGTGCTGAAGGCGGCCTCGAGCTGGACACCGCGAATGTCACCATTGCTGGCGACGAAGCTGGCGGCGTCATCGTGGGCTTCGCGTACCACTTTGGAGTCGCGAATTGAGGTGGTGGTGTCTGAGGTGAAGTCGATCGAGCGGCCAAAGGCACGCACGATGATGTTGCTGGTGGCCACCAAGGTCTGTGCATGGGCCAGGTCGGCCAGCAGCAGCATGCCGAGGGTAGCGGCAATCAGCGGTTTACGCATGGAGCATCTCCGAAAAAATACAGGGAGTCAGATGTAGCTATTGGACGAGAATTGCCTGCGCCAGTTCCAGATCGCCGACGGCGTGCTGTGAACAATTGTGGCGTAATGATTCCAGCGCGGCCTCTAGCCGCACGCCGCGGATTTGGCCGTCGCTGGCAACGAAGGCAGCCGCATCGTCGCGCGCCTGGCGAACCAGCTTGCGATCAAACGGTGCGGTGGTGACCTGGCTGGTGACATAGCCGGTGATGACCAGGCTTTGCGTGGTGGTATCCATGGCATGGGCACTGGCCATACCGGCGACGGAGAACAGCAGCGGCAACAGATAACGCATGGGCTCTACAACGGCTGGGAACGTGGGCGGCAAAGGTGGGTGCGGCTGTGCTGGGGGTGACCAGCACAGCTGAACGGCTCAACCGGGCTCAGAGCGCCAGGATGGCCTGGGCCAGTTGCGCGTCGCTGGCCTGCAGGGCCGGCATCTGCGAGCGGATGTGCATGAAAGCGCTTTCCAGCTTGGCACCGCGGATGTCGCCTTGGCTGCCAACGAAGCTGGCGGCGTCGTCACGGGCGGCCTGCACGATCTTGTCGTCTTTGAAAGACGAGGAGATATCGGAAGTGGCATCGGTTGATGCGGCTACTGCGCCAACGACGGCGTCGGTGGTGACAACGAAGCTGGTGGCGTGTGCGGTGCCGGCCAGGCTCAGCATCAGGGCGGCGCCAATCAGGTATTTACGGGACATGATGGTGAACTCCTGGACTAGGATCGGGTGGTTCTGCTTATCGGACGCTTATACAGCGCGTCGCGGTACGTTTAACAGCGGCTTTCAATAGACAGCTAAGGTAAGCGTATCACGCGCCGTTGTTTGTGGAAGTTAATGAACGGCACGCCAACTAACTGTACCTGCTTAATTCAAATATTGATAAAACTGTACTGGTCTAACTGAAACGGCTCTAGCGTGCGGCCTGGGAATAAAAAAACCCGTTGCAGTCACCTGCAACGGGTTTGGGAATTCGCGGTGCCAGCCGAAGCCGGCAAGCCGGAGCTTAGCGCCAGAAAGGCTTGCTCAGCTCTTCGTAACGCTGCGACTCGCTGATACCGGCGTCAGCCAGCAGACGGCCGTCCAGGCGAGCCAGTTGACGGCGGCTGGCCATACGGCGCTGCCACAGCAGCAGGGTCGACAGTGCGCGCAGGGGCAGCGAGGCGTTGGATTGCTGGGCGTTGCTTTCAAAAACCAGACCGGAACTGAGGGTACGTTCCATGATGCTTCATCCTTCCGCTTATGGCGGGATTAGGTAGTGATTTAACTGATGCCAATGATCCTCCTCTGTTGTCCATAACAGTAGATACAGTTCTGTTGAAAGACGATAGCTCAGTTAACTGTGTAACCCTACTGTTGCACTTGAAAATGGCGCAACTGTACTGGTCTGCACGAATATGGTGCGTTTTAAGGTCGTGAGAAGGTTTTGAACGGCAGGGACCGGCACAAAACCGGTACAGTAGAACAGTTTGTTTCGAGGTGGATGACCCAACTGTGTAGCACAGGCTTGTAGGGGCGGCCTTGTGTTGCGATAGGGCCGCAGAGCGGCCCCAGTATTGCGATGTCACAGCTGATTTGGAGTCGCTGCTGTGCAGCCCATCTGCATCAGCTGGCCAGCATGCGCCCGGTTTCTTCCAGGTTCTCGTGCCAGCTCAGCGCTTCACGCAGGATGTGCGGAGTGTGGCCGCCACGCTGGCAGGCGCGATCGAAGTAATCGTTCAGCGCAGCGCGGTAGTCTGGGTGCACGCAGTTGTCGATGATCGCCCGTGCCCGCTCGCGCGGCGCCAGGCCACGCAGGTCGGCCAGGCCTTGCTCGGTGACCAGGATGTCCACGTCGTGCTCGGTGTGGTCGACATGGCTGACCATCGGCACCACGCTGGAGATCGCGCCGCCTTTGGCAATCGACTTGGTGACGAATACGGCCAGGTGGGCGTTGCGGGCGAAGTCACCCGAGCCGCCGATGCCGTTCATCATCCGGGTGCCGCACACGTGGGTGGAGTTGACGTTGCCGTAGATATCGAACTCCAGGGCGGTGTTGATACCAATGATGCCCAAGCGACGTACCACTTCCGGGTGGTTGGAGATTTCTTGCGGGCGCAGCACCAGCTTGTCCTTGTACCGCTCCAGGTTGCCGAAAACGTCGGCATTGCGGCGGCCGGACAAGGTGATCGAGCTGCCCGACGCGAAGCTCAGCTTGCCGGCGTCGATCAGGTCGAAGGTGGAGTCCTGCAGTACTTCGGAGTACATGGTCAGGTCTTCGAACGGCGACTCGATCAGGCCGCACATCACCGCGTTGGCGATGCTGCCGATACCGGCTTGCAGCGGGCCGAGCTTGTTGGTCATGCGGCCGGCTTCAACTTCTTGCTTGAGGAAGTTGATCAGGTGGTCGGCGATGCCCTGGGTTTCGTCATCCGGCGGCAGTACGGTGGACGGTGAGTCCGGCTGGTTGCTGATGACGATGCCGACAATCTTGGCCGGGTCGATCGGGATGGCGGTGCTGCCGATGCGGTCGTCGACCTTGACCAGCGGGATTGGCGTGCGGGTCGGGCGGTAGGTCGGGATATAGATGTCGTGCAGGCCTTCGAGGTTGGGGTTGTGCGAGAGGTTGATCTCGACAATCACCTGCTTGGCAAAGATCGCGAAGCTGGCCGAGTTGCCCACCGACGTGGTTGGCACGATGTGGCCTTGTTCGGTGATGGCCACGGCTTCGATGACAGCGATGTCCGGCAGCTTCAGCTGCTGGTTACGCAATTGTTCGACGGTTTCCGACAGGTGCTGGTCGATGAACATCACCTGGCCGTCGTTGATGGCCTTGCGCAGGGTGCTGTCGACCTGGAACGGCATGCGGCGAGCCAGCACGCCGGCCTCGGTCAGTTGCTTGTCCAGGTCGTTGCCCAGGCTGGCGCCGGTCATCAGGCTGATTTTCAGTGGCGACTGCTTGGCACGTTCGGCCAGTGCATGCGGTACGGCCTTGGCTTCGCCAGCGCGGGTGAAACCGCTCATGCCGACGGTCATGCCGTCCTCGATCAGACCAGCGGCATCAGCCGCACTCATTACCTTGCTGTGCAGGGAGGACAAGCGGATACGATCACGGTACATGGATTGTTATCTCGGGCTACTGAAACTACTGCAGCGCAGTCTAGAGATTTAGCCCATTGCCGTCCCACGACCATGGTCGTATGAGAAGCCTTGAAGTAGAGCCGTTGATCCGGATCAATAAAAGGAAAGCCCCGGCAGAATCTGACCGGGGCTTCCTTTATATCAGTTGGTTTGCAGTGGGAGTTATCACTCCACCGCCTTCACCATGTCCTCGATGACTTTCTTGGCGTCACCGAACACCATCATGGTTTTGTCCAGGTAGAACAGTTCGTTGTCCAGGCCGGCATAGCCGCTGGCCATGGAGCGCTTGTTGACGATGATGGTCTTGGCCTTGAACGCTTCGAGGATCGGCATGCCGGCGATTGGCGATTTGGGGTCATTCTTCGCCGCCGGGTTGACCACGTCGTTGGCGCCCAGCACCAGCACCACGTCGGCCTGGCCGAACTCGGCGTTGATGTCGTCCATCTCGAACACCTGATCGTACGGCACCTCGGCCTCGGCCAGCAGCACGTTCATGTGCCCGGGCATGCGCCCCGCCACCGGGTGGATGGCATACTTCACGGTCACGCCGTTGTGGGTCAGCTTCTCGGTCAGCTCCTTGAGCGCGTGCTGGGCACGGGCCACCGCCAGGCCATAGCCCGGGACGATGATCACGCTGTCGGCGTTGCTGAGCAGGAAGGTGGCATCGTCGGCCGAACCGGACTTCACCGGGCGTTGCTCTTTCGAGCCTTGAGCGGCGCCGGCGTCGGTATCGCCGCCAAAGCCACCGAGGATGACGTTGAAGAACGAGCGGTTCATTGCCTTGCACATGATGTACGAGAGAATGGCACCGGACGAACCCACAAGCGAGCCTGCAATGATCAGCATCGAGTTGTTCAGGGAGAAGCCGATACCGGCGGCTGCCCAGCCTGAATAGCTGTTGAGCATCGACACCACCACCGGCATGTCGGCACCGCCGATCGGGATGATGATCAGCACGCCCATGACGAAGGCCAGGGCCAGCATCAGGGTGAAGGCGCTGTAATGACCGGTGAAGGTGAACAGCAGGCCCAGGGCGATGGTGGTCAGGCCGAGGATCAGGTTCAGCTTGTGCTGGCCGGGGAACTGTACCGGGGCGCCCTGGAACAGGCGGAACTTGTATTTGCCCGACAGCTTGCCGAAGGCGATCACCGAACCGGAGAAGGTGATTGCACCGATGGCAGCGCCGAGGAACAGCTCCAGGCGGTTGCCGGTGGGGATCGGGTCGCTGATTGCGGCAACGATGCCCATCGACTGCGGCTCCAGCACGGCGGCGATGGCGATGAACACCGCAGCCAGGCCGATCATGCTGTGCATGAAGGCGACCAGTTCCGGCATCTTGGTCATCTCGACGCGCTTGGCCATGATCGAACCGGCAGTACCACCGACCAGCAGGCCGACGATGACGTAGCCAATACCCGCAGTAGCCAGCTCGGCGCCCAGCTTATAGATGAGGCCAACCGTGGTGAGCATGGCGATGCCCATGCCGATCATGCCGAACAGGTTGCCGCGACGCGACGTGGTCGGGTGCGACAGGCCCTTGAGCGCCTGGATGAAGCAGACCGAAGCGACCAGGTACAGAAGTGTTACCAGATTCATGCTCATGCTTACTTCTGCCCCTCGTTCTTGGCTTTCTTCTTGAACATCTCAAGCATGCGGCGGGTGACCAGGAAGCCACCGAACACATTGACCGCGGCCAGGGCCACGGCGAGGGTGCCCATCAGCTTGCCGGCAGGGGTCACGGTGAGGGCGGCGGCCAGCATGGCACCGACGATAACGATGGCAGAGATGGCGTTGGTCACGGCCATCAGCGGCGTGTGCAGTGCCGGGGTGACGTTCCACACCACGTGGTAGCCCACATAGATGGCCAGCACGAAGATGATGAGGTTGTAGATGCCATGGGAAATCAGCATGTCTTCCATTGTCGTGCTCCTTAGCCGTTCTTGCGGACGACTTGACCATCACGGCACATGAGGCAGGCCGCGACGATGTCGTCTTCGAGGTTGATGACCAGCGCGCCGTCTTTGTCGAACAGCAGCTTCATGAAGTCCAGCAGGTTGCGCGCATACAGCGCCGAAGCATCGGCACCCAGCTGGGCTGGCAGGTTGGTCGGGCCGACGATGGTCACGCCGTTCTCCCGTACTACCTGGTCAGCAACGGTGAGCGGGCAGTTGCCACCCTGGGCTGCAGCGAGGTCGATGACCACCGAACCGGGTTTCATCTGGGCGACGGTTTCGGCACTGAGCAGGGTCGGTGCCTTGCGGCCGGGTATCAGTGCGGTGGTGATGACGATATCCGCTTGCCTGGCGCGCTCGTGCACGGCCTGGGCCTGGCGTTGCATCCAGCTGGCTGGCATGGGGCGGGCGTAACCGCCAACGCCTTCAGCGCACTCGCGTTCCTCGTCGGTTTCGTAAGGCACGTCGATGAACTTGGCACCCAGCGACTCGATCTGCTCCTTCACTGCCGGGCGCACGTCGGATGCTTCGATCACTGCACCCAGGCGCTTGGCGGTGGCGATGGCCTGCAGGCCGGCAACACCCGCCCCCAGGATGAGTACCCGCGCGGCCTTCACGGTACCGGCGGCGGTCATCAGCATGGGCATGAAGCGTGGGTAGTAATGGGCAGCCAGCAACACGGCCTTGTAACCGGCGATGTTGGCCTGTGACGACAGCACGTCCAGGCTCTGCGCCCGCGAGGTGCGGGGTGCGGCTTCCAGGGCGAAAGCGGTGATGCCGCGTTCGGCCATCTTGCCGATCAGTTCACTGTTGAAGGGGTTGAGCATGCCCGCCAGGAGGGTGCCACTGTTGATCAGGGCCAGCTCCTGGTCGTTGGGCGCGACCACTTTGAGTACCAATTGGGCGCCGTAGGCATCGGCTGCGCTCCCAAGGGAAGCGCCCACGGCCTCATAGGCACTGTCCGGAATGCTGGCGTTGAGCCCTGCCCCCCGTTGGACGGTGACCTGATGGCCCTGGCCAATCAGTTTCTTGATGGTTTCCGGGGTCGCAGCGACCCTTGTCTCACCGGTCTGCGTCTCGAGAGGAACACCAATGTGCACGACTATTTCTCCTGCGGTGACCTTTTGTCTTTGTATGAGCCAGCGCACTTCGGATGGTGCGCTGGGGCGGCTGTGGAGCGCCGACCCGCCGAATCCCGGGCGGGCGAAGCATTTTGCAGACGAACCCGGGGGCCTTCAACCGGTTATGGAGCGAAACGAAGTTAAAACTACAAGTCACCCTGTGACCGCTTGTCGCAGCGGTAAGGTTGCAGCCCGTCAAACATGGGCTATTGGGACATTAGGAGAAAAAACGAAAAATATTTGGGCCAATACGCTTACGGCACGGTAGATGTCGCAAAATCACCCGCAAAGCCGCGTGGTTAGCAGGGTTAAAGAGTATTTTCAGGCAGGCATAACAGTTTATGCCTATGCGACAAATACTTATATCTGTAGGTGTTTAAAATAATTGACTACAGAGTCAATTTGTCGCACTTGGTCAAGTTGCTGAGGTGTAGGCCTGGGCCTGGCTAACCAGCCAGTCGCGGAAGGCGCGCAGCGAGGCCGACTCTACCTTGCGCTCCGGAATCATCAGATAGTAGGCCTTGTCGCTGATCAGGGCATGCCTGTTAGCGACCACCAGCCTACCCTCCCCCAGCTCACGCTGGATCAGGAAAGGTGGAATCAGCGCGATCCCCATTTCATGTATGGCCGCCTGGGCGAGCATCGAGAATAGTTCATAACGCGGGCCTGTCATGTCGCGTTCCACATTCATCCCCAAACTGCCGAACCACTGCCGCCAGGCATAGGGGCGCGTGCTTTGCTGCAGCAATGGCAGTTGGGCGATGCGCTGCGTTTCAAGCATGCCCTGCCCGGCCAGCAGTGCCGGGCTGCAGACCGGTACCGGGTTCTCTCCCATCAGCCGGTGCGACTGGGTGCCGGACCAGTCGGCATCACCGAAATAGATAGCGGCATCGAAGGGGGTGTCGGCGAACAGGAATGGCCGGGTGCGGTTGGTGAGATTGACCGTGACCTCCGGATGGCGTTGCTGGAAGTCCTTGAGGCGCGGAAGCAGCCATTGGGTACCAAAGGTAGGCACTACGGCCAGTTCGATCACGCTGGCGCCCTGCTGGCCCATCACCGACAGGGTATCGCGCTCTACGGCGTCCAGTTGGGCGGCAACCTGGCGGCTGTAGGAAAGCCCTGCCTCGGTGAGCTTCACGCCGCGGCGCGAACGGCGGAACAGTTCCACATTGAGGAAGGCCTCGAGGCCGCCAATCTGCCGACAAACGGCGCCCTGGGTCAGGGCGAGTTCCTGCGCAGCCTTGGTAAAGCTCTCGTGGCGCGCCGCTGCCTCGAAGCAAACCATGGCGGCGGTGCTGGGGATCTTGCGGCGCATGTACGTCAACCTCACTCGTAAGGCTGTTTATAAGGTGTTTTACTGATTTACGAAGTGACAAATTATCACTAATTGGTGCGCAATCCTCGTTTGTCCCGGCGGCCGATCAGGCCTAGGCTCAAAGGCACAAGAAACTGCCCCCTATTTCGAGGATTTCGCTCATGGCCGGTAAAGCAAGCTTCCACTGGATCGACCCGCTGCTGCTGGATCAGCAGCTCACTGAAGAAGAGCGCATGGTGCGTGACAGCGCTTATCAGTTCGCCCAGGACAAGCTGGCCCCGCGTGTGCTCGAGGCCTTCCGCCACGAGCAGACCGACCCGGCGATCTTCCGCGAGATGGGGGAAATTGGCCTGCTGGGTGCCACCATCCCCGAGCAATACGGCGGCAGCGGGCTGAACTATGTGTGCTATGGCCTGATCGCCCGTGAGGTTGAGCGTATCGATTCGGGTTATCGCTCGATGATGAGCGTGCAGTCGTCGCTGGTGATGGTGCCGATCAACGAGTTTGGTACCGAGGCACAAAAGCAGAAGTACCTGCCCAAGCTGGCCCGTGGCGAGTGGATCGGTTGTTTCGGCCTGACCGAGCCTAACCATGGCTCCGACCCTGGCTCGATGATCACCCGCGCCAGGAAGGTCGACGGCGGTTACCGCCTGACCGGGAGCAAGATGTGGATCACCAACAGCCCCATCGCTGATGTATTCGTGGTCTGGGCCAAGGACGATGCAGGGGATATCCGCGGCTTTGTCCTGGAAAAAGGCTGGCAGGGCCTCAGCGCCCCGGCAATCCATGGCAAGGTCGGCCTGCGCGCCTCCATCACCGGTGAAGTGGTCATGGACAATGTGTTCGTGCCAGAAGAGAACATCTTCCCGGATGTGCGCGGTCTCAAAGGCCCGTTTACCTGCCTCAACTCTGCCCGCTATGGCATCTCGTGGGGGGCGCTGGGTGCTGCCGAAGCCTGCTGGCACACCGCGCGTCAGTACACCCTGGACCGCCAGCAGTTCGGTCGCCCTCTGGCTGCCAACCAGCTGATCCAGAAGAAGCTGGCCGACATGCAGACCGAAATCACCTTGGCACTGCAAGGCTGCCTGCGCCTGGGGCGTATGAAGGATGAAGGTACAGCTGCTGTGGAAATTACCTCGATCATGAAGCGCAACTCCTGCGGCAAGGCGCTGGATATCGCCCGCATGGCGCGCGACATGCTGGGTGGTAACGGCATCTCCGATGAGTTTGGCGTGGCCCGTCACCTGGTAAACCTTGAGGTGGTCAACACCTATGAAGGTACTCACGACGTGCATGCACTGATCCTGGGGCGTGCGCAGACCGGTATCCAGGCCTTCTATTAATAAGGAGCCAGCCCATGGGCGCGCTATCACATCTGCGGGTGCTGGACCTTTCGCGAGTGTTGGCCGGCCCATGGTCTGGCCAGATTCTCGCTGACCTGGGCGCTGACGTTATAAAGGTGGAGCGCCCGGGCAGTGGTGACGATACCCGCGCGTGGGGGCCTCCCTTCCTCAAGGATGCCGGGGGTGAAAACACCAGTGAGGCGGCTTACTACCTGTCGGCCAACCGTAACAAGCGTTCGGTGACCATCGATTTCACGCGGCCTGAAGGGCAGCGCCTGGTGCGTGAGTTGGCGGCGAAGTCCGATATTGTCATCGAGAACTTCAAGGTGGGTGGTTTGGCGGCTTATGGGCTGGACTACCAGAGCCTGAAGGCGATCAACCCACAGCTTGTCTATTGCTCCATTACCGGTTTCGGCCAGACCGGGCCGTATGCCAAGCGTGCGGGTTATGACTTCATGATCCAGGGGCTGGGAGGGCTGATGAGCCTGACTGGCCGTCCGGAGGGTGAGGAAGGCGCGGGGCCGGTCAAGGTAGGTGTGGCGCTTACCGACATCCTTACCGGGCTGTACTCAACGGTAGCCATGCTTGCTGCCCTTGCCCATAGGGAGCAGACCGGGGTGGGCCAGCATGTCGACATGGCGTTGCTCGATGTACAAGTAGCCTGCCTGGCTAACCAGGCCATGAATTACCTCACCACAGGCAACCCGCCTCGGCGACTGGGCAACGCGCACCCTAATATAGTGCCCTACCAGGACTTCCCTACGGCGGACGGCGACTTCATTCTTACCGTGGGCAACGACAGCCAGTTCCGCAAGTTCGCAGAAGTGGCCGGGCAGCCACAATGGGCGGACGATCCACGTTTCCTTACTAATAAGCAGCGGGTGGCCAACAGGGCCGAGCTGATTCCACTGATTCGCCAGGCCACGGTGTTCAAGACAACCGCCGAATGGGTTGCCCAGCTGGAGGCTGCTGGGGTGCCGTGCGGGCCTATCAATGACCTGGCGCAGATGTTCCAGGACCCACAGGTGCTGGCGCGTGGGCTGGCGGTGAACATTCCGCATCCATTGGCGGGTAGCGTGCCGCAGGTAGCCAGCCCTATACGGTTGTCGGAGACGCCGGTGGAGTATCGACGGGCGCCGCCGCTGCTGGGTGAGCATACGGAGGCGGTACTGGGGGAAGTGCTGGGGCTGGAGGCTGGTGAGGTGCAGCGCTTGCGCGAGGCCGGCGTGCTCTAGAAACAGCTGATGCTATATAAAAGCAGGGAGGCCGCCAGGCCTCCCTGCTTTGCTTTTCAGCAATATTAAGGTTTCTTGAAATTAAAGGTTGACGAGGTTTCGAATCCCCTTATAATGCGCCCCACTTCCAGCGACATCGGAACGACAAACTCCTTGAGATTCAATGAGTTAGGTGGTTAAGGTGATGCTGAAAGGGCTACGATTGAAAGATCGCAAGCGGTTGAAATGGTGGTTGACAGCGCTTCTAAACGCTGTATGATTCACCTCCCGCTACGAGAGATCGCAGCGAGTTAAGTGTTTGAAGCTAAACGAGTTTCTCGCAAAAAACTTC
>NZ_JBLZWV010000003.1:0-18369 GCF_056098905.1 Pseudomonas sp. TSO6
TCAGTAGTGAAACGATGCATCGCCGATGGTAGTGTGGGGTTTCCCCATGTGAGAGTAGGTCATCGTCAAGATTCATTTCGCAAAACCCCTATCTGCACATGCAGGTAGGGGTTTTGTCTTTAAGTAGGAACTACAGAGATTCGCAGGCACGTCCGAGGGACGGGCCAGCACACCGAATTTCTTGACGACCATAGAGCATTGGAACCACCTGATCCCATCCCGAACTCAGCAGTGAAACGATGCATCGCCGATGGTAGTGTGGGGTTTCCCCATGTGAGAGTAGGTCATCGTCAAGATTCAAACCCAAAGCCCCTGTCTGCAATGCAGACAGGGGCTTTGTCTTTTCCGGGCCTTCACTTTCAGCCCGATCGCGAAACAAGGTCGCTCCTACACGTACCGCGTATCAGCAACCACTTTCATTTCAGAACTGATAGCTGACCGTGGCGCTGACATTGCGTTCTTCACCCATGTAGCAGTAGTTCAGGCTGGCACATGAGGTAATGTAGCTTTCATTGGTAAGGTTGTTGGCGTTAAGGCGCACATCCACACCCTTGAGCCCAACCTTGCCCAGGTCATAGCCCAGCGAGGCGTCAAACAACGTGTAGGAAGGCACCTTCATGCTGTTCTCCGCATCTACCCAGCTGTAGCCCACATACCGCACCCCACCGCCCAGCCGCAGGCCATCCAGCGGCCCTTGGCGGAAATTGTAGTCAGCCCACAGCGAGAACATCTGTTTTGGTGCCTGGGTTGGCGAATTGCCTTTGTTGTCCAGGTTGCCCGACGTCAGGCTCGGCATCGACCTGGCATATTCGATATCGGTGAAGGTGTAGCCACCCAGCAGTTTGAGGCTGTCGGTCAGCTGCACATGTGCCTCTAGCTCCAGCCCTTGCGAGCGTACTTCACCTACCGGGCGATAGAAGTTTTCGTCAGGCTGCTTCGAGGCCAGGTTTTCCTGCTCGATGCGGAACACCGATGCGGTAAACAGGTTGTCGCTGCCCGGAGGCTGATACTTGATACCTGCTTCCCATTGAGTGCCCTCGGTCGGTGCCAGCGGGCGGCCTTCCTGGTCGGACACGGTGTTGGGATTGAACGACTCCGAGTAGCTGACATAGGGCGCAATGCCGTTCTCGAACAGGTAGAGCACCCCGGCCCGGGTGGTGAACTTGGAGCGCTGATCGCTGACCTTGGTGTCGCTGTCGCGATTCTCCTCCGACACCTTCACCCAGTCCTGGCGAAGCCCCAGGGAGAAGCGCCACTGGTCCAGCTCCACCAGGTCCTGCAGGTACACACCTGTTTGCTGCAAGCGCCGCTGGTAGCGGTTTTCGCCGAGTGCCTGAAGGTTGTCATTGCCGTACTGCGGGTTGCCGGCGTCCAGCGGGTCGACCGAGCCATAACGCCATGCGACATCGGCCTTGCGCCGCTGGTAGTCGGCGCCCATCAGCAGGGTGTGTTTGGCAGCGCCGGTGAAGAATTCCGCCTGCAGCATATTGTCGAGGATGTACGAATGCAGGCGCTCGTCGCCGCCGGTATAGGCGCGGTTGAGAATGTTCCTGTCGGCATCCGCCCAGCCGGCCGAGTACACCTGGTCCATGGACACGTCCGAATCCTGGTAACGGAAGTTCTGCCGCGCGGTGAACACATCGTTGAAGCGGTGCTCGAACTGGTAGCTGAACGACTGCTGGGTACGTTCGTAGTTGTCGATGCCCGGCTCGCCCTCGAAGAAGTGGTCTGACAAGCGCAAGCCATTGCGCTTGTGCAGCATGCCGTCGGCAGGGTTGCCACCGTGGTACCCGCCGTTAGGGTCGTGCTGCAGGTAAGCCTGAAGCGTGAGCGAGGTGTCTTCGGTGAAGTCGACGCTGATTGCCGGAGCGATGGTGTAGCGTTCTTCCTTGCTGTGGTCGAACTGGGTGTCGGACGCATCCGCCAGGCCTGTCAGGCGATAGGCGATGCGTTTGTCGTCATCTACAGGGCCGCTGAAGTCGAAACCCATGCCACGCTGGCCCTGGGTGCCGACCGTGGCTTGAACCTGATGGTAGGGGGTAAACAGCGGCTTCTTGGTGGTCAGGGCGACCAGGCCCCCTGGCGAGCTTCGCCCATACAGTACTGAAGATGGCCCCTTGAGAATATCGATGCGCTCAAGGAAGTACGGGTCTACCTGCATGGTGCTGTAGGTGCCGTTGTCGCCCATCGACTTGAGCCCATCGACGTAGATGTTATCCACAGAACCGTCGTTGAAGCCGCGCATGGCCACATAGTCGTAGCGATGGGTGGCACCGTAAGGGTTGGTCAGTACCCCAGGCGTGTAGCGCATGGCCTGGGCAACGGTCTGTGAGCCCTGGTCATCCATCTGCTGGCGAGTAACCACCGAGACGGATTGAGAGGTTTCCACCAACGGCGTGCTGGTCTTGGTCGCCACCTGGCTGTGGGTGGCGTTGTAACCCTCCATGCTGCCCAGCGCATTGCCGAGGGTGAACCCACGGATATCAGTGTCTGGTAATGACAGGGCGGCTTCCTGGGGCTGTGTCTGCAACACATAGCTACGTCCATCCTGGCTGACCGCTTCCAGGCCGCTGCCATTGAGCAGTCGGCGCAGCGCCTGGTCGGTAGCATACTGCCCCTGCAGGCCGTTCGATTGCAGGCCATCGGTGAGCTGAGGCGTACTTGACAGGGTAATGCCGGCCTGGCGAGCGAACTGATTGAGTACGTCGGCCAGTTGGCCCGCCGGAATTGCATAGCGATGGCTCACTTGGGCTGTTTCAGCCGCTGCGCAAAGTTGCGGAACAGCGGCCAGGCCCAAGGCAGTTCCAAACAGCGCAGCCCGGATGGCATGGCGCAAGCGTGCTGATTGCAGGACAGGTCGATAATCATTCAAGTTGAGAGTGTGGGTTAACACCGGGTTGATAGGCATGAAGGGTCCGTTGAAGTGTTGAGGGCAGAAGGGTTTGCTTACTGTCCTAGCCGGACCGGGATTGAAAACCCGCCAGAAATCGTCAAGGCCTCATCAGGCCATGCTTTCTACACGTACCCACCAGCGCGTACGTTGGCGAAGCCTTACGGGCAGCGTTTGCGGCAGCAACTGAAGCAGCTGCTCCGGGTCTTCGAGACGGAACACCCCGGAGAGGCGCAAATCGGCAATTTCGTCGCTGCAGCCCAGGTAACCGTGGCGATAACGGCTGACCTGCGCGAGGAGGTCGGACAGGCGCATGTCCTGGGTAACGATCAGCCCTTCAGTCCAGGCCATCGCGTCCATGTCCAGGTGCGCCAGCGGGTGAGCGCCTTGAGTATCCAGGCGCCAGTGCTGGCCGCCTTCAATCCACTGAAGGTGGCCATTGCCAGGCCGGTGGATCGCCACTTTGCCGTGGCTGACACTGACACGTGTGCAATCGTTGTCCTGGTAGGCCACAAAGCGCCCTGCGAAGCCTTCCAGCAGGGCGTCGCGGGTTTGTACCAGCACTGGATGCCCGGAGTTGCAGGTAATCATCAGCTCCCCCTGCTTCAGGCGGACCAGACGCTGCTGGTCATTGAAGGCCAGGTCCACGGCAGTGCGGGTATTGAGTTGCATCAGTGAGCCATCGGGCAGGGTGAAGACGCGTTGCTCACCGGTGCCGGTGGCATAGTCCGACGCCCACGCACTGGTAGCATCGAGGTCTTTGGCCAGCCATGTCGCCGATCCCACCATGACAACGCCGCCAAGCAGCTTCAGCGCTTGCCGGCGGTGCAGACGTTGCTGGCTGGTTTCAAGGGTTTGCAACGCCAACCCGGCACCGGGGACGCAGCGCAGGTCAAGGTCCTGATGCAGGTGCATCACCCGTTGCCAGGCCTGCTCATGTTCGTGGTGGGCACTGCGCCATTGCGCGCACTGTTGTTGCAGCGTCGGCTCATGCCCGCTCTCGCGCAACCGCAGCAGCCACTGGATGGCCTGTTTGACCGCTTTTGCATCAGGGCGTGCGGCAGTCATTGATTCAACACTCGTCTTCGTAGCGCAGCACATAGCATTGGTAGAGCGCATCGGCAATGTACCGCTCTACGGTACGCACCGAGATCCCCATCTGCTCGGCAATGGCCTGGTGCTTCAGCCCCTCGCATTGGGCCAGCAGGAAGGCGCGACGTACCTTGGGTTTGAGGCCGTCGAGCATGCGCGCGATACGCTCAAGCAATTCCAGCAGCAGCTCGCGGGTTTCGGCCGAGGGACACTGTGCTTGCGGCACATGGGCCAGCGCCTCCAGGTAGGCCCTGTGCAGTTCCTCGCGGCGCCAGTGATCTATGACCAGCCCACGCGCTACCGTGCGCAGGAACGCCCGAGGGGTGTTCAGCTGCAGGTGTTCGCGGCGTTGCAGCAAGCGGACGAAGGTGTCATGGGCCAGGTCTGCGGCATCGGCGGCATTGCCCAGCTTGCTGCGCAGCCAGGCGTATAACCAGCCGTGGTGGTCACTGTAGAGCGTTTGCACGGAGTCGTTGCTGGGCATAGTGGAGGGCGCTGGCATCAATGGACATGAATGATAATTAGTCTCATTGTTGGCGTGGCAGGGTCAATTTGCAACCCATCTGCTCGCGCCGCACGTAAAGCCAGTTACGGGCTAACGCGCCCGTTGCGCATCCAGATAATTGCGGATTACCAGCGCTCCGCTATTGAGGTGCCGGGCCAGCACGGCTACCGCCTCATCCACCAGCTTGTCGCTTGCCGCGTCTACCAGTGCGTTGTGATCGTCCTGGGTCAGCTTGCCCAGGCCCATGGATGAAAGATGAAAACGCAGGAAGCGCTCTTCTTCGTTCAGTTCGTTCTCAATCAGGCGCAGCAGCTTCCTGTTCGACGCCTTGCTGTACAGCGCCATGTGGAACAGACGGTTCAGGCGGCCGATTTCGGCGTGGCGTGTTTCGTTCTCCAGTTGCTGAATATAGCCACGGGCGCTGGCGATATCGCTGGCATCAAGCAGGGGGATCGACTGGCGCAGCGCTTCGCTCTCAAGCAGTACGCGCAGGGCATAGGTATCCACCGCATCTTCGTCAATCAACGGCGCAACCACCGCACCCTTGTGCATCTCCACTTTCAGCAGCGATTGCGCTTCAAGCTGGCGCAGGGCTTCGCGCACGGGCATGCGGCTGACGCCAAACAAGGTGGCGAGCTCTTGTTGTCGCACGGCGGTACCAGGGGGCAGGCGGCCATCGAGGATGGCGCTACGCAGGCGTTCTTCGATCACGGCACGGGCCTGGTTTGGCGACAGCTGCTCGCTGGCCAGCACATTGCTCAATTTGATTTTTTCGGCCACGCGACGTCTGCCTCAACGATGACTAAAGTTGGATCCAATGACACTAGTTACAGCTTATGGGAGTTGTCAAACCAAGGCCCACATTGGCACGGGCGCCCCAAAAGCGCGGCTATGGTGGATGAAGTCGCCTGTCAAAGGAAGCAGGCTATAGAAGGATATAAACAGAAAGTGTAGGCGGGCTGACAGGCGGATGCATGATTGCAGGGTGCCATTGTTTTTTGCAGTGGCAAGCCGCACCATCGCTGCTTTCGACTGGCCTGCACAGGGCTTGGCAGTGGCGATATCCTGGATGTTCAAAACCGTTGTGCGACGTGTCGCCTTTGCCGCGCTGCTGGGCAGTCTGCTGCTGGGCGGCTTGCACGCGGATTGGGATTTCTCCCAGATCAGCCGCAAGTCGCAAGCCTTGTATGGCCCTCTGGGTGCCGGGCAGGGCCGTATCGATGCCTGGCAGAACCTGATGGCCACGCAAAAGCAGGGTACAGAGCTTGAGCAGCTGCAAGTGGTCAACCGGTTTTTCAACCAGCAATTGCGCTATGTCGAGGATATAGACCTGTGGCATGAGGTCGACTACTGGGCCACACCGGTGCAGGCACTGATCAAAGGTGCCGGGGACTGCGAGGACTACGCCATCGCCAAGTATTTCAGCCTGCGGCGCATGGGCATCCCCAGCGAAAAACTGCGCATCACCTACGTCAAGGCGTTGCGGCAGAATCGCGCGCACATGGTCCTGACTTATTATTCAAACCCACAGGCCCAGCCTTTGGTGCTCGACAGCCTCATGGATGCCATCAAGCCGGCAAGCCAACGTGCCGACCTGCTGCCGGTGTATGCCTTCAATGGCGAGGGGTTGTGGTTGACGGGCGCCGCAGGCAACAAGAAGGTCGGCGACACCAAGCGGCTGTCACGCTGGCAGGATTTGCTGAAGAAAATGCAGGCCGAAGGGTTCCCGGCCGAGCCGGTTTACTGAAGGAGCACAGATGTCACTGTTCAAACAATTGCTGTTGGCCATTTGCCTGTTCCTGGTGGTCGCCTTCAGTGGCAGTTTCATGGTCAGCCTGGAAAGCTCGCGCAGCCAGTACGTCAACCAGCTGCGCTCGCACGCCCAGGATGCAGCGACCGCCCTGGCGCTGTCGCTGACGCCGAATATCGACGACCCGGCGATGGTCGAGCTGATGGTCAGCTCGATCTTCGACAGTGGTTACTATGCAAGCATCAAGGTGGTCGACCTGGCCTCCAATGCCGTGTTGGTGGAGCGCCACGCCGAGCCGGACCCTGGCGGAGTACCAGCCTGGTTCGTGCACTTGATCGGCCTTGAGGCCGCCGGTGGCGACGCCATTGTCAGCCGCGGCTGGCAGCAGGCCGCGCGGGTAGAAGTGATCAGCCACCCCATGTTTGCCATTGCCAAACTCTGGCAAAGCGCCCTGGGCAGCTTGGGCTGGTTGCTGCTATGCGGTGCAGCCAGTGCCGTGCTCGGCGCCTTGCTGTTGCGCCGCCAGTTGCGGCCGCTGGACTACATGGTTGAGCAATCCCACGCCATTGCGCGCCGCGAGTTCCTCAGCCTGCCGGATTTGCCGCGCACACCGGAGCTGCGCCGTGTGGTCCAGGCGATGAACCAGATGGTCGAGAAGCTCAAGGCGTTGTTCACCGAGCAGGCCGAGCGCAGCGAACGGCTGCGTGCGGAGTCCTACCAGGACAGCCTCACCGGGCTATCGAACCGCCGCTATTTCGAAATGCAGCTGAACACCCGGGTAAGCAACCTGGAGGACGCGCGCGCCGGCTACTTGCTGTTACTGCGTGTCCAAGGGTTGGCGGGGCTGAACGCACGCCTTGGCGGCCAGCGTACCGACCAGTTGCTGCAGGCCGTGGGTGAGCAGTTGCGCCGTACCTGTGCCAGCTTCCCGGAAACCAACGACCTGATTTCCCGCAGCCGCGGTGGCGAGTTCGCTGTGCTGGCGCCGGGCATGGTGCATGAAGAGGCAGTACACCTTGCCCAGGCACTGGAAGCGACGCTGCAAAGCCTGCATGAGACCGGTGCCAGTGATATCGACCCGGTGGCCTGTATCGGCCTCGCGCCGTTCAGCCCCGGTGATTCTCCACAGGCTTTGCTGAAGCTCGCCGATGAGGCCCTGGCCCGTGCCGAAAACCAGCCAACGCCGGGGTGGGTGTGCCTTGAACAAGGTGTGGCCGCCGTTGCTGCCGATAGCCAGCACGCCTGGCACGAGCGGCTCGATCAGGCGTTCAAAAATGGGCATTTCGAGCTGTTCTTCCAGCCGGTGGTGGATTGCACTTCGGTGCAACGGGTACTGCATCACAAAGTGATTTCGCGCTTGCAGGATGGCCAGGGCGAGGCACTGCCGGCGGGTCGCTTCCTGCCCTGGCTGGAGCGCTTCGGCTGGATGCCGCGGCTGGACGTGCTGGTGCTGGAGAAAGTATTGGCGCACCTGCGTGGGCATGACCAGGTGCTGGCGCTGAACCTGTCCGCCGCTACATTGGCCGACCCCAAGGCCCTGCACCGCATCTTTGAACTGCTCGGCCAGAATGCGGCGCTCGGCCCGCGGCTGGTTTTTGAAATTGGCGAGGAGCAGTTGCCTGAGCAGACGGCTCTGGAGCAACTCACCCGGCGCCTGCACGGGCTGGGTTTTGGCTTGGCGCTGCAGCGCTTTGGCGGGCGCTTCAGCATGATCGGCAACCTGGCCCACCTGGGCTTGGCGTACCTGAAAATTGACGGCAGCTACATCCGCAACATCGACCATGAGCAGCACAAGCGGCTGTTCATCGAGGCGATCCAGCGTGCAGCGCACAGCATCGACTTGCCGCTGATTGCCGAGCGGGTCGAGACAGAAGGGGAGCGGCGGGTGCTGCAGGAGATGGGGGTAGGCGGGATACAGGGCCAGCTGGTAGGTGAACCTGCGCCCTGGAGCTGAGTTCTCGTACTGGCAGTTCCGGCCTTATCGCCGGCAAGCCAGCTCCCACAGGTACTGCACCGACTTCAAAGCCAGTGCGGTACCTGTGGGAGCTGGCTTGTCGGCGATAGGGCCAGAGGAGCCACTAGAAAGCAGTGGCCAAACTCATCAGCGCTCGCGCAGCGCCTCCGAACGCGCCTTCATGATCGGCTTGAGCAAGTAGCTCATGATGGTCTTCTTGCCGGTCATGATATCCACCGTCGCCACCATCCCTGGGATGATCAGCAGCGGCTTCTCGTCAGTCCCCAGGTGGCTGCGGTCGGTGCGCAGCTTGATCAGGTAGTAGGTGGTCTTCTTGTCTTCGTCGGTGATGGTGTCAGCACCAATCTGCTCCAGCTTGGCCTTGAGCCCACCGTAGATGGTGTAGTCGTAGGCCGTGAACTTGACGGTCGCCTCCTGGCCAGGGTGCAGGAAAGCGATGTCCTTGGGCAGGATCTTCGCTTCGATGACCAGCGTGTCGTCCAGTGGTACCACTTCAATGATATCGCTGCCAGGCTGGATCACCCCACCAATGGTATTGACCAGCATCTGCTTGACGATACCGCGTACAGGCGAAGTGACCATGGTGCGGTGCACCCGATCGTCCAGAGCCTTGCTGGTGGCTGTGGCCTTGTTCAGCTCGGTGCGCGCCTCGTTCAGCTGGGTCAGCGCTTCACTGCGGAATTTGCCTCGGGTTTCCTCGATCTTGCTCTGTACCTCGCGTATGGCCGCCTCGGCACGCGGGATGGCCAGCGCAGTGGAGTCCAGCTGGCCACGGTTCTCCACTTCGGCACGGCGCAGGCGCAGCACTTCGACCTGGGAGATTGCGCCAGTTGCCACCAGCGGTTCTGACATGCCGATTTCCTTGCGCAGCAACTCCAGGCTGTTGGCGTACTGGGCGCGTTTGGAGCTGTATTCACGCAGCTCTTGCTGGCGCTGAACCAGCTGCTGCTGCAGGCCGCCAATTTCGTCCTGCAGTTGCTGGCGCCGGCTCTGGTACAGCGACTCTTCACTGGCCGCCTGGCTTGGCGCGGCTTTGCGCAGTTCTTCGTCGATCTTCAGCGGGCGGTCCTCTACCTCGGCACTGAGGCGTTCGACCCGCAGGGCCATGGATTGGCGGTCAGCCTCGGTCTCACCAACGTTGGAGGCGAAGCGGGTTTCATCCAGGCGCAGCAATGGCTGGCCAATTTCGACAATCTGCCCTTCCTTGGCGAAGATTTCGGCGACGATACCGCCCTCCAGGTTCTGGATCTTCTGCACCTTGGACGACGGAATGGCCTTGCCTTCACCTCGCGTGACCTCGTCGATGGGGGCGACGCTGGCCCACACGATCAAGAACACGAAGAACAGGATCACGCCCCAGATGGTCAGCCGCACAACCCGCGGTGCATCTTCGATCAGGGCCTTGTTGACCTCTGGCAGCGGCTGGCCGCCCAGTGAGTCGGAACCTTTGAAGTAGCGCCGCAGGCCATCCTTGAATTGCCCCATATCCAGCTTATGCAACACTGATCTGCCCCTTCTTCAGCGCATCCATGACCGCGGCTTTCGGGCCGTCGGCGACAATCTGCCCGCGATCGATCACGATCAGCCGGTCCACCAGGGATAGCAGCGAGGCACGGTGCGTGACCAACAGTACCGTCTTGCCTTCCACCACCGCTTGCAGGCGCTGCTTGAGACGCTCCTCGCCGGTGTTGTCCATGGCACTGGTCGGCTCGTCCAGCAACAGGATTTGCGGGTTGAGCAGCAGCGCGCGGCCCAGCGCCACGTTCTGCCGCTGGCCGCCGGACAGGTTCTGCCCGCGTTCACCCACTTGCAGCTCGTAACCGTCCGGGTGCAAACGGGCAAATTCATGCACACCCGCCAGCTCGGCGGCCTGCAGGATCAGTTCGTCCTCGATGTAACGGGCACCGCTGACCAGGTTGTCGCGCAGGGTACCAGCCAACAGCTGGATGTCCTGCGGTACATAGCCGATGTTGTGGCGCAGTTCGCTGACGTCGATCTGGCGAATGTCCACGCCATCGACCAGCAGCGAGCCGCCATCGGCCTCGTACAGGCCGACGATGAGCTTGGCCAGCGAGCTCTTGCCCGAGCCACTGCGCCCGATGATGCCGACTTTTTCGCCGGGGCGGATGGTCAGGTTGATGTTCTTCAGCGCCAGGTTCTGCTGGTTCGGGTAGGTGAAATCAACCCCGCGGAACTCGACACTACCCTGCAGTACCTTGCGGCTCAGCGGGCGCTCCTCGAAGTTGCGCTCTTGCGGCAGTTCCATCATGTGGTCTGTGGCCACCATGGTGACCTTGGCTTGCTGGTAGCGGGCAAGCAAGCCGTTGAGCGAGGCCAGTGGCCCGAGCGCCCGACCGCTAAGCATGTAGCACGCCACCAGACCGCCCATGCTCAAGTTGCCGTCGATGATCAGGTACACGCCGACGCAGATCATTGCAACGCCAGCCAGCTGCTGGATGAGCATGGTGATGTTCATCGCCAGGCTCGATAGCACCTTCACGCGCAATTCCAGGCGGCTGAGGGTGCCGAGGGTCTGCTCCCACATGTACTGGCGTTCGCTTTCGGCGTTGTTGACCTTTACCGCATCCAGGCCGGCCAGGGTTTCGATCAGGCTGGACTGGCGTTCGGAGGCCAGGGCCATGGTCCGCTCCATGGTCGCCATCAGCGGCCGTTGCAAGGCATAGCCGATGCCCAGGGCCAGCGGGAAGGCAATGATCGGGATCCACACCAGGTGCCCGCCAATGATGGCGATGACGATCAGGATAAGAATGGTGAACGGCAGGTCGATCAGGCTGGTCAGGGTCAATGAGGCGAGGAAGTCGCGCAGGCCCTGGAACTCGTGAATATTCTGGGCAAAGCTGCCGACCCTGGCCGGGCGGTACTTCATCGACATGCCGACGATGCGCTCGAACAGCGTCGCCGAGATGATCAGGTCGGTCTTCTTGCCGGCCAGGTCTAGGCAAAGGCCTCGCAGCCCCTTGAGGATCAGGTCGAAGATGTAGGCGCCGGCGATACCGATGGCCAGCACCCAGAGCGTTGACGTTGCCTGGTTGGGCACCACACGGTCATACACGTTCATCACAAACAGCGGCGCAGCCAGGGCGATCAGGTTGATCACCAGGCTGGCGGCGATGGCGTCGATATACAGCCATTTGCTGCGCAGCAGGGTATCGCGGAACCACGACTTTGCCCGCGGGATGAGGTTGCCGTGGTTGACGTCGAACTTGTGCTGCGGCTGGGCGAAGAACACCCTGCCGCTATAGTCGCTTTGCAGGGCTTCGCGGCTGACATGCACCTCGCCGCCGTCGCTCTCACTGAGCAACAGGCGCGCGGTATCTTCGTTCTCCCAGCCCAGCAGGACGGCACTGCGGCCTTCCTTCAGCAGTAGCATCGCCGGCATGGCGATGCTCGGGATCTGCTCCAGCTTGCGCTGCAGCAGACGCCCTTGCAGGCCGGCCCGGGCGGCGGCACGGGGCAGCAGCTCAGGGCTCAGGCGCTGGGCGGGCAGCGGCAGGCCGGTGGTCAGCATGACCCGGCTGGCGGGTTTCTGGTGCAGGACACACAGGCTCAGCAGGCTATCCAGCAAGGGATCGTCATGCTGACTGCGTGGATCATGGCTGAGTTGGACTCGACTGACTTCAGATTCCACGCGGCGCTCTCTTCATCCTTGTGGTGGGTGGGGTGGGTGTGCCGCCGTTAAGGTCTGGCCGGCTCGCCCTGGCGTTCAATGGTGCTGCAAAGCGGTGTAGGTAGGGGCTACGACGCCCTTATGGCTGAGCAGACGGCCAATGGTCGCCTCGAATCGATACTGAGTAAACAATTGTACGTCGTTCATTGCTACCAGACTGCCCCGGGCAGTGGGTGTTTCATTTTTGATCCGGTGTGGGTACAGGTTGAAGCACTTTCAGCAGCATAGCCTGCCCGCCAGACAGTGAGTGGGCCGCCTATGATCGATCTTTGTCTTCGTCATTTAATGGGCGCTGATTTGTTGACGGTTTTAAAAGTGCTGATCGTTAAAATTCATCGTACAAAGTCTGCTTGCACGCTTGGCGCTGGTTCAGAAATCGTCAAGGGTTTGCCATCATCGCCGTGTCAGTATCTGCGCAATCGTTCTCTATCTGTCTGATCTGCGATAAAGCATTGTTGCAGGCCGGGCGCTGTAAAAGGCTGGCGTTGGCTCGAACCCTATACAGCCCCCATGTTGCCTCGTTTTGACGCCCCGGCCTGTCCGGTTTCAGGCAAGGTTTGTGCTTGTAGGGAGTTAGCAGCCTCGGGCGCGAAAGTAATCTGAAAATTGACGCGTGCACGTTTGACGGTTGCCGAGGGGCGGCTGTTCTGTAGCATTAAATGCCGATGTCCAGGCGTTAAAAACGTTGCTGGAACTAGCGTTGAGCACGCTTTCGATGATGTACGACATTTGTCCTCAATGAACGGTTGGCTAAGGTACAAATATCAATGTGACATTACATTGCCGATTGTTTAGGATGGCCTCTATAAGGTCAATAGTTTGGCATTTAAGTAATTCCAAATAGTTATAGACGAAAAATTGACGCAATAAAGCGTCAAGAGATCATCGACATAGTTCCGCCTGCAGTGGCTTGCGAGTGCCGCTCTGGCATGGAAGTACCCATAGGGTCACACGGAGAGTCCAATGAGCAGCGTTGTAGCCATCGTCAAAAGCATTGTCGGCCAGGTTATTGCGGTATCCCCAGAGGGCATTCGTCGTGTGCTCATCGAAGGGGACCGCCTGCTGGCAGGTGAGGAAGTGCTCACTGGCCCGGGCGGCGCAGTTACTTTGGAGCTGGCCGATGGCCGTCTGCTTGACCTGGGCCGCGACAGCCAGTGGAGCGCCGATGCGCCTGACAGCAGCACCGACCTGAGCCAGGCGACCGCACAGGCCGCGCCGTCGGTAGAAGAGCTGCAACAGGCGATCGCGGCCGGTGTCGACCCGACTACCGAGCTTGAAGCCACCGCAGCCGGCCCGTCCGCAGCGGGCGGCGGCGGCGCGCTTGGCGGTGGTCACAGCTTCGTGATGCTCGAAGAAACCGCGGGTCGGGTCGATGCTACCGTTGGCTTCCCGACGGAAGGGCTGGGCTTTGCTACCGTGCTCGACAGCGAAGAGGTTGGCTTGCTGGATACCACCAGCAATAACCAAGTGACTACGCCGACGATCGACACCAACGTTGCTACCGACCTGATTCTTGGCGCCACTCCTTCCATCAGCGAAGCGGGTGGCGTAATCGTCTATACCGCCACGGTTGGCCAGGCGCCGACCACCAACCTGGTCGTCACCCTGTCCAACGGTGCCGTTATCGTCATCCCGGCAGGGCAGACCAGCGGCAGCGTCAATGTCGTGGTCCCGGCAAATGACACGCCTTATATCGACGGTGGCCAGATCTCGGCAACTGTAACGGGTACCACGGGCGGCAACGGCCTGACGGTGACGGTGCCGCAAACGCCGGCAGTCACCCAGGTTACCGATACCATCGACACCACCACTGCGACGCTGACGGCGAATCCGTCGGTGACCGAAGGTGGCGTGATCACCTACACCGTGACCCTGAGCAACCCTGCCCAGACGCCGGTGACTGTGACCTTGTCCAATGGGCAGGTAATCACCATCGAGGCTGGCAAGACCCAGGGCAGTGTCGACTTCCAGACGCCGGCGAACGACGTCTACAACAACGGTTCGACCGTCAGCACCACGATCACCGGCGCTACCGGTGGCAACTTCGAGCAACTGACGCCGAACCCTGCACCGGCTGAGACGGTAATCAGTGACTCGGTCGATAACACGACCGCCACTCTGACTGCTTCGCCGAGCGTCACTGAAGGCGGCGTGATTACCTACACCGTGACCTTGAGCAACCCTGCCCAGACTCCGGTGACTGTGACCCTGTCCAACGGCCAGACCATCACCGTTGAGGCCGGCAAAACCCAGGGCAGCGTTGATTTCCAGACCCCGGCGAACGACGTCTACAACAACGGCTCGACCGTCAACGTCACCATCGAAAACGCCACCGGCGGCAACTTCGAGCAACTGACGCCGAATCCGACTCCGGCTCAGACCACGATCAACGATTCGGTAGACACCACCACCGCAACCCTGACGGCGAGCCCGTCGGTGACCGAAGGTGGCGTAATTACCTACACCGTGACCCTGAGCAACCCTGCCCAGACGCCGGTGACTGTGACACTGTCCAACGGCCAGACCATCACCGTTGAGGCCGGCAAAACCCAGGGCAGCGTTGATTTCCAGACCCCGGCGAACGACGTCTACAACAACGGCTCGACCGTCAGCGTCACCATCGAAAACGCCACCGGCGGCAACTTCGAGCAGCTGACCCCGAACCCGACCCCGGCTCAGACCACGATCAACGATTCGGTCGATAACACCACTGCGACCCTGACCGCTTCGCCAAGCGTCACTGAAGGTGGCGTAATCACCTACACCGTGACCTTGAGCAACCCTGCCCAGACTCCGGTGACAGTGACCCTGTCCAACGGCCAGACCATCACCGTTGAGGCCGGCAAAACCCAGGGCAGTGTCGACTTCCAGACCCCGGCGAACGACGTCTACAACAACGGCTCGACCGTCAGCGTCACCATCGAAAACGCCACCGGCGGCAACTTCGAGCAGCTGACCCCGAACCCGACCCCGGCTCAGACCACGATCAACGATTCGGTCGACACCACCACTGCGACTTTGACTGCTTCGCCAAGCGTTACTGAAGGTGGCGTGATCACCTACACCGTGACCCTGAGCAACCCTGCCCAGACGCCGGTAACCGTGACCCTGTCCAACGGCCAGACCATTACCGTTGAAGCCGGCAAAACCCAGGGCAGTGTCGACTTCCAGACCCCGGCGAACGACGTCTACAACAACGGCTCGACCGTCAGCGTCACCATCGAGAACGCCACTGGCGGTAACTTCGAGCAACTGACCCCGAATCCGACTCCAGCTTCGACTGTCATCAATGACAGCGTCGATACCGTCACCGTAAGCATCGTCAGCAATGGCAATGTGACCGAAGACCAGCAACCTTCCTTTACTGTGAAAGTAAGCCAGGCGCTGGACCGTCCGTTGACCGTCACTCTGTCGAACGGCGACACCGTGACGATCGAAGCCGGTAAGACCGAAGTCGAGTACAAGACCCCGGCTCAGGGTGATGACGTCTATCACGACGCTGGCTCCATCACCCTCAGCGTTACCGACGCTACCGTTCCAGGTGCCACTTTCGAGAAGCTGGCCTTGGGTGGCCCGGCTACCGTTGAGATCTCGGACACTATCAGTGAAGTTGTGGCTAAGCTGACCGCCACCCCTTCGGTGACCGAAGGCGGCGAGATCACCTACACCATCACCCTGACCAACAAAGACGGTCTGCCGATCAACAACCATGGCGCCCTGACCTTCACGCTGAGCGACGGTAAAACCGTCATCACCGTACCGGCCAACGGCACTACTGGTTCGATCACTGTTACTGCTCCGGACAACGTTTACGTTGGCAGCAACACCCCGGTGGTACAGTCGATCGCAACTGTTGCTGGCGCTGATGTCGGCAAGTTCGAGCAACTGACCCTGGACAAAACCCCGGTCAGCACCACCGTTACTGATGAGCCAGGCACTCCGGGCAACGAAGGCGACCTGGTCAAGGTTACCATCACGGCCGACCAGACTTCGGTGGCGGAAAACGTCAAACCGACGTTCACCGTGCACATCAACCAGCCGCTGGACCACGACCTGGTCGTGACCCTGAGCAACAACGCCCAGGTCACCATCAAGGCCGGCGAAACCAGCGCGCCGTACACCCACGACGCGCAGGGCGATGACGTCTACAAAGACTCCGGCGAAATCAGCCTGGGCATCAATTCGGCTGTAGACGCCACCGGCGCTACTTTCGAAAACCTGCAACTGGGCGGTGCCGCTACCGTTCAAGTGACCGACACCGTCGACGAGGTTGTGGCCAAGTTGACTGCGACGCCTTCGGTCACCGAAGGCGGCGAGATCACCTACACGATCACGCTAACCAACAAAGACGGCCTGCCGATCAACAACCACGCAGAGCTGTACTTCAAGCTGACCGATGGCACCACTGTCATCGTGCCCGCGAACAGCACCACCGGCTCGGCCACTGCAACCGCTCCGGATAACGTCTATGTTGGTGCTAACCAGCCGGTAGTTAACGCTATCGATGCCGTCAGCGGCGCGGATGCGTGGAAGTTTGAAAACCTGAATCTGGACAAGACTCCGGTCAGCACCCAGGTTACCGACGAGCCAGGTACTCCTGGCAACCCAGGCGGGAACAACGAAGGCGATATCGTCAAGGTCACCATCACTGCTGACCAGGTATCGGTTGCCGAGAACGTCAAACCGACCTTCACCGTGCACATCAACACCGCCCTGGCCCACGACCTGGTCGTGACCTTGAGCAACAACGCTCAGGTCACCATCAAGGCCGGCGAAACCAGCGCGCCGTACGAGCACGCTGCGCAGGGCGATGACGTCTACCAGGACGCCGGCGAAATTTCCCTCGGCATCAAGTCGGCGGTGGACGCCACCGGCGCTGCCTTCGAGAACCTGCAGTTGGGCGGTGACGCTTCGGTCAAGGTGACCGACACCATCGACGAAGTGGTAGCCAAGCTGACCGCGACGCCTTCGGTTACCGAAGGTGGCGAGATCACCTACACCATCACGCTGACCAACAAAGACGGCCTGCCGATCAACAACCATTCGGAGCTGTATTTCAAGCTGACCGATGGCACCACTGTTGTCGTCGCGGCCAACAGCACCACTGGCTCGGCCACTGCAACTGCGCCGGATAACGTCTATGTCGGGACTAACCAGCCGGTGGTCAATGCCATCGACGCCGTCAGCGGCGCGGACGCGTGGAAGTTTGAAAACCTGAACCTGGACAAGACCCCGGTCAGCACCCAGGTTACTGACGAGCCAGGCACCCCAGGCAACGAAGGCGACCTGGTCAAGGTCACCATCACTGCCGACCAGACTTCGGTCGCCGAGAACGTCAAACCGACGTTCACCGTACACGTCAACCAACCGCTGGACCACGACCTGGTCGTGACCCTGAGCAACAACGTGCAGGTCACCATCAAGGCGGGCGACACCAGCGCGCCATACGAGCACGTTGCACAAGGCGATGACGTTTACAATGACGCTGGCCAGATCAGCCTGGGCATCAATTCGGCTGTAGACGCCACCGGCGCTACCTTCGAGAACCTGCAACTGGGCGGTGCCGCTACCGTTCAAGTGACCGATACCACCGACGAAGTCGTGGCGAAGCTGACCGCGACCCCTTCGGTTACCGAAGGCGGCGAGATCACCTACACCATCACGCTGACCAACAAAGACGGTCTGCCGATCAACAACCATGGCGCCCTGACCTTCACGCTGAGCGACGGTAAAACCGTCATCACCGTACCGGCCAATGGCACTACTGGTTCGATCACTGTCACTGCTCCGGACAATGTTTACGTTGGCAGCAACACCCCGGTGGTACAGTCGATCGCGACCGTTGCGGGCGCTGACGTCGGCAAGTTCGAGCAACTGACCCTGGACAAAACCCCGGTCAGCACCACCGTTACTGACGAGCCAGGCACTCCGGGCAACGAAGGCGACCTGGTCAAGGTCACCATCACTGCCGACCAGACTTCGGTAGCCGAGAACGTCAAACCGACGTTCACCGTGCACATCAACACCGCCCTGGCCCACGACCTGGTCGTGACCCTGAGCAACAATGCCCAGGTCACCATCAAGGCTGGCGACACCAGCGCGCCTTACGAGCATGCTGCACAAGGTGACGACGTCTACAAAGATGCTGGCGAGATCAGCTTGGGCATCAAGTCCGCTCTGGACGTTGACGGTCGTACCTTCGAAAACCTGGAGCTGGGCGGCGCTGCGAAAGTGGATGTCACCGACACCACCGACGAAGTGATCGCGAAGCTGACCGCAAGCCAGTCGGTTACGGAAGGCGGCGAGATCACCTACACCATCACGCTGACCAACAAAGACGGCCTGCCGATCAACAACCATTCGGAGCTGTACTTCAAGCTGACCGATGGCACGACGGTTGTTGTGGCTGCCAACAGCACCACTGGCTCGGCCACTGCAACTGCGCCGGATAACGTCTATGTTGGCGCTA
>NZ_JBLZWV010000004.1:0-92613 GCF_056098905.1 Pseudomonas sp. TSO6
CCAACCAGACGTCGGTGTTCGAGAACGAGAAGCCGACCTTCACCATCAGCATCAAGCAGGCCCTGGACCAGGACCTGACTGTGCAGCTGGGTGCAGGCAAGTCGGTGGTCATCGAGAAAGGCCAGACTTCTGCGATCTGGACCAACGACGCGCAGGGTGAAGACGTCTACGTCGACGGCGGCTCCCTGACTGTGAGCATCACCGGTACGAGCGTGCCGGATGGTCGCTCGTTCGAGAACCTGGTGCTGACCAAGCCTTCGGCCAGTGTCGAAATCAAGGACACCCTGACCGAAGTTGTGGCCAAGCTGACGGCTACCGAGCAAGTGACCGAAGGCGGCAACATCGTCTACACCGTCACCTTGACCGGCCCGACTGGCTTGCCGATCAACAACCACGGTGCCCTGACCTTCACCCTGAGCGACGGCAAAACCACCATCACCGTACCGGCTAACCAAAGCAGCGGTAGTGTGACCGTGGCTGCGCCGGACAACGTGTACATCGGCCAGACCTCAGTCACCAACTCGTTGGCGACGGTAGACGGCGCGGGTGTGGTCAAGTTCGAGAAGCTGACCCTGGATCCGATCGCGGCGACCACCATCGTCAAAGATGAAGCCGGTGTGGGCACCTCCGGCCCAGGTAATCTCGGCGACGTCACCACGGTCGGCATCACCGGCACCAGTTCGCTGACCGAGGGCGAAACCGGCCAGTACACGCTGACCCTGAGCAACGCCTCCAAGGCCGAAGTCACCATCACCCTCAGCTACAGCGGCACCGCCAAAAACGGTGAGGACTTCACCGGTGTCACCACCGTGAAGATCCCGGCCAACAGCACAGGCACCACGTTCAACATCGCTACCATCGACGACAAGCTGGTCGAAGGTACCGAGAACTTCGTGGTGAAGATCGAAACTGCCACCGGTGGCAACTTCGAGAACCTGCAGGTGGATAGCAGCAAATCGAGCGTGACTACCACCATCCTCGACAACGACCACCTGCCAGTTTCGCCTGGTGGCGCAGTATTTGGCGTGGAAGACACTGACTACCTGTTCACCTGGAGCGATTTCAAAGTCACCGACGCCGATGGCAACACCGGTCTGTCGGTGACCATTACCTCGATCCCGGGCGCAGGCAGCCTGCAGTTCTTCAACGGTACTGCATGGGTGAATGTGACCGTTGGCCAGGTGGTAAGCCAGGCTGACATCACCGCCAAGAACCTGAAGTTCGTACCTGCCCTCAACCAGTCAGGTTCGGATAACTATGGTGGTAATGGCGTAGGTGACCAGAAGGCCGACTACGCACAGTTCAAGTACAAGCCGAACGATGGCACCAACCTGGGCACAGAAGCGACCATGAAGGTCGACATCAGCCCGGTAGCCGACAAACCGACGCTGAGCTTCGGCAGCGCCGATATCGAGTCCAAAGGCCTGACCAAGGAAGTCTGGACCAGCCTCAAAGGCCTGGGTACTGGTGGCAATGGCATTACCGGCGAGGACCTGAAGACGGTATTTGCCAACTCTGGCAATGCCAACTCCAGCAGCACCACGACCAACGTGCAGTCCGATGGCAGCGTCACCGGTGGCAGCGGCTCGAAAACGTCGGGCCTGATCTACCTGGAAGCCGGCAAGACCTACACCTTCAGCGGTACCGCCGACGACAGCTTCGTGGTCACCATTGGTGGCAAGACTGTGGTCACAGCCACTTGGGGCGCCGGTGGCCAGGTTTCGGGCACCTTCACCCCGAACACCAGCGGCTACTACCCGATCGAGGTCTACCATGCCAACCAGTCTGGGCCAGGCAGCTATGACCTGAACATCCAGGTAGGCTCTGGTGCGGTCACTGACCTGAGCAGCTCGAACATCAAGATGTACCAGAACGTGACCGAGATGGCCAACGCTGGCCTGGGCGTGTCCGACCTGCACACCGTGAATGGTCAGAGCTACTACGACGGCTACAAGCTAAACGAAGGGCCGGAAGGTGGCTCGGTGAAACTGGTTGGTATTAATACTGCCCTGACCGACACCGATGGCTCCGAAACCCTGAACGTTAGCCTCAGCGGCATTCCTAAAGGCACTGTACTTAGCGATGGTGCAGGCCACACGGTCACGGTAGGCAGCGCACCGGTGGATGTAACCGGCTGGAAACTCAGCGGCCTGACCCTGACGCCGCCGGCCTACTACAAAGGCTCGTTCGACATCACGGTCACCTCGACTGCCACCGAAAGCCTGGGCGGTTCGGCCATCACCACCGGCAACATCCCGGTGACCGTGTACGGCGCAACCTACAAGGCCAGCGTGGGTACTTCGGGCAACGACACCCTGACCGGCAGCGAAGGCAACGACATCATCGTCGCCGACGTGTCGGGCCTGAACGTAGTTGCTGGCAAGAACTACAACATCGCCTTCATCGTCGATAGCTCTGGGAGTATGACGGATGAATCGATTGCTGCTGCCAAGTCGCAGCTGGCATCGGTCTTCGCCACGCTGAAAGCGAGCTTGGGCTCAGACACCTCGGGTACGGTCAACATCTTCTTGGTCGACTTCGACACGCAGGTCAACAAGAACGTGGTGGTTAACCTCGCCGATGCCAATGCCTTGAGCCAGCTGCAGGCTGTCCTGAAGTCGATGCAAGGCGGGGACGATGGTGGTGGCACCAACTACGAAGATGCCTTCAAGACCACGGCCAACTTCTTCAAGAGCACAGTTGCGACCAGCAATACCGGTGCAGAGAACCTGACGTACTTCATCACCGACGGTAAGCCGACCTATTACCAGCGAAATGAAGTAACCGATAAACGCCTGTGGACTGGCGGCAAAACGCTTGACGAAGTCGTCAATGTCAATAACTACAAAGCTGGGGGCACGTTCAGTGAATGGGCCGATTCGACTCACAAGGTCGACATCAGCAGTGCTGGCGTTGTCAAGGTATCGACGTATGGCTACAACTGGTGGGGCAGCTGGGGTGTAACTTCCACAGAGACTGTGGGGACCATTCATGCCCAAGGGGACGGCACGTATGAGTTCTCCAGCCTGGGTGGTACAGGTAGAGGTACTAGCTCGAACTGGTCCGATTCAGCATCCAATACGACCGATAGCTTCACGCTGCTGGGCGGCAGCCCCACCTTGCAAGGCTTGAGCAAGGTGCAGGCGATTGGACTGAACGATGATGTCAGCCTCTCCGACCTGAAGCCCTATGACAGTGCCGGTAAGCCGCAGACTAATATCGATCCTTCCAACCTGGCCAGCGCAATCCTTGGGCATACCGAGGCAACGCTGCCAGGTGCAGACACCATCAATGGCGGTAACGGCAACGACATCATCTTCGGTGACCTGATCACCCTCAATGGTGTCGTCAGCGAGGGGTATCAGGCCCTGCAGACCTACGTTGCGCAGAAGAGCGGTGTCGAAGCCAGTGCTGTTACCACCAGCAACGTGCACCAGTACATCACCGAGCACTACACCGAGTTCGATATCTCCGGTGCCAACGACGGCAAGGACTTCTTGTCCGGCGGCAATGGCAACGACATCCTCTTCGGCCAAGGTGGTAACGACACGCTCGATGGTGGCAGGGGTAACGACATCCTGCTGGGCGGTACTGGCAATGACACCCTGATCGGTGGCCACGGCGACGATATCCTGATCGGTGGCAGCGGTGCCGACACCTTCGTGTGGAAGGCAGGCGATTACGGCAACGACGTGATCAAAGACTTCAAGGTAGGCGAGAAAGACAAGATCGACTTGAGCGATCTGCTGCAAGGTGAGAAGGGCAGCACGATCGACAACTACCTGAAACTCACCACGGTGGAAGGCACGACCACGTTGCAGGTCAGCAGCGAAGGCAAGCTCAACGCTGCTGGAGGCCTGGCAAATGCCGATGTGACCATCAAGCTTGAAGGGGTGAACTGGTCCAACACCACGGTCAACTCGTTGATCAGCGGTGCTGACCCGACCATCATCATCCACAACAAAGACAGCTGATGCGCTACAGGGCCGCTACGCGGCCCTTTCGCGACACAAAGGCCGCTCCCACACGGGTCTTTCCTGCAATCTGCTGACAGCGCATACTCTGGCGCCGGGCCTGCGCGCCCGGCGATCTTTGCCTATGCTGCTGTCTACCAACAAGGAACCAACGTGACGAGGGACACCGCCATGTTCTACGTGCAACGCGACGCCGCTGGCCAGTTGCTGCGGGTAGAAGCAGCTGCTTTTGACCAGTTCACCGAAATGCTCCCCGCCGACCATGCCGATATCCAGGAATGGTTTGCCGATGACGTGGTGGAAAACAGCCTCAACCAGCTCAAGCAAAGCGACCTGGACATGATCCGCGTGCTCGAGGACCTCATCGACGTGCTGACCTCCAAGGGCGTGTTCAAGATCACCGACTTGCCCGCCGGCGCGCAGGCCAAGCTGCTCAACCGCTCCACCGCGCGCAAGGCGCTCAGCAGCCTCAACAACCTGATTGACGAAGAAGAGCAGGGCGGGCTGATCTGACGCCAGGGCAGCCCCGGCGACAGTGATATGGTTATGCTTTAAAGGTATTTAAAATATCGCCGTTATGACTTTATAGTCACACCACTGCGTACCCGTCGACCAATCGATGTGCCGCACGACTTGAACCCACACGGGAAATCCCCGTGCGTTTCTGATCGTTGCGCGCCATTGAAGTCGCGCACTGCGTGGGAGTGATAAATGTCAGCCGCCTCGAACGCCTTGTCGACCATCGACAGCGCCCAGCCGCAAGTTTTCGAAATCCGCCCGTTCTCCGGTGCCGTAGGCGCCGAGATCATCGGCCTGGACCTGGCCAAACCGGTCAACGCCGAGGATTTCACCCGTATCCATCGCGCCCACCTCGAACACCATGTGCTGGTGTTCCGCGACCAGCGCATCAGCCCGGAACAGCAGATAGCCTTCAGCCGCCGCTTTGGCGAGTTGCAGATCCATGTGCTCAAGCAGTTCCTGCTTACAGGCCATCCCGAGATCCTGATCGTTTCCAACATCATCGAAAACGGTCAGAACATCGGCCTGGGTGATGCCGGCAAGTTCTGGCACTCCGACCTGTCATACAAAGCGCTGCCCAGCCTCGGCTCCATGCTGCATGCCCAGGAACTGCCAAGCGAAGGCGGCGATACGCTGTTCGCCGACATGCACAAAGCCTGGGACGCCGTACCCGACGCCCTGCGCAAAGTGGTCGAGGGCCGCAGTGCTGCCCACTCCTACACCGCCCGTTACGCCGAAACCAAATTCGAAGGCAACTGGCGCCCGAACCTGACCGCTGAGCAATTGGCGCAGGTACAGGAAGTTATCCACCCGGTGGTCCGCACCCACCCGGAAAACGGCCGCAAGGCGCTGTTTGTCAGTGAAGGCTTCACCACCCGCATCGTCGGCCTGCCAGACGACGAAAGCCGCGACGTGCTGCAACAGCTGTACGCACTGAGCGTGCTGGAGCCGAACATCTACCGCCACCAATGGCAGCCCCATGACCTGGTGTTCTGGGACAACCGCTCGTTGATCCACCTGGCCGCCGGCTGCCCCGCACACCTGCGCCGCAAGCTGTACCGCACCACCATCCAGGGCGACGCCCCGTTCTGACGACTGAGGACATCATCATGCGCAAATCCATCAGCCGCCTGGCGGCAAGCATCGGCCTGGGCGCAAGCCTGGTCGTCGGCAGCCTGGCTGCCCCTGCAGTAGCCCAGGCCGAAGGCAAGATCCGCATTGCCGAACAGTTCGGCATCGTCTACCTGCTGCTGAACGTGGTGCGTGACCAGCACCTGATCGAAAAGCACGGCAAGGAGCAGGGCATCGACATCGAAGTCGACTGGGCTCAGCTGTCGGGTGGCTCGGCCATCAACGACGCACTGCTGTCCGGTTCGGTAGACATCGCCGGCGCGGGTGTCGGCCCGCTGCTTACGGTGTGGGACCGCACCAAAGGTCGGCAGAACGTGAAGGCAGTGGCCTCGCTGGGCAACTTCCCGTACTACCTGGTCAGCAGCAACCCCAACGTGAAGACCATCGCCGACATCTCCAACAAAGACCGCATCGCCGTGCCAGCGGTCGGTGTTTCGGTGCAGTCGCGCTTCCTGCAGTACGCCGCCGCCCAGCAGTGGGGCGACAAGGAATACAACCGCCTCGACAAATACACCCTCGCCGTACCTCACCCCGATGCCACTGCCGCGCTGCTGGCCGGCGGTACCGAGCTGAACGGGCACTTCTCCAACCCGCCGTTCCAGGACCAGGTACTGGCCAACAAGGACGTGCATGTGGTGCTCAACAGCTATGACCTGCTCGGCCCCAACTCGCCGACCTTGCTGTTTGCCACCGAGAAATTCCGCAAGGACAACCCTAAAACCTACAAGGCCTTCGTTGACGCCCTGGCCGAAGCCGCAGACTTCGCCCAGAAAGACAAGGCCGCTGCCGCCGACACCTACATCCGTGTGACCAAGGCCAAGATCGACCGCGATGCGTTGATCAAGCTGATCGACAACCCGCAGTACGAATTCACCGTCACACCAAAGAACACCTACAAGCTGGCCGATTTTCTCTATCGGGTAGGCGCCATCAAGCACAAGCCGGAATCGTGGAAGGACTACTTCTTCCAGGATGAACGCCCGCTGCAAGGGAGCTGATCGATCATGACCGCCCCATTGCCAGGCCACACGGCCAGCAACCTGAGCCGTGTCGCAACGCCGCCTTTGCTCCAGGTGGATAACCTCAGCCTCGAATACCGCACCGCGCAACGCGTGGTGCGGGCCACCCACCAGGTCAGCTTCGAAGTCGACCGTGCCGACCGCTTTGTGCTGCTGGGCCCCTCTGGCTGCGGCAAGTCCACCTTGCTCAAGGCTGTCGCCGGTTTCATCCAGCCGCAGGAAGGGCAGATTCTTTTGCAGGGCCAGGCTGTCCGTGGTCCGGGCCCCGACCGCATCGTGGTGTTCCAGGAATTTGACCAGCTGCCGCCGTGGAAAACGGTAAAGCAGAACGTCATGTTCCCGCTGCTGGTGTCTGGCCAGCTCAAGCGCGCCGAAGCCGAAGAGCGGGCACTGCATTACCTGGAAAAGGTCGGCCTGGCCGCCTTCGCCGATGCCTACCCACACACTTTGTCGGGCGGCATGAAGGCCCGCGTGGCGATTGCCCGGGCCTTGGCCACGCAGCCAAAGATCCTGTTGATGGATGAGCCGTTCGCCGCCCTTGATGCGCTGACCCGGCGCAAGATGCAGGAAGAGCTGTTGCTGCTGTGGGAGGAAGTACGGTTCACCCTGCTGTTCGTGACCCACTCCATCGAGGAGGCGCTGGTGGTTGGCAACCGCATCCTGCTGCTGTCGCCGCACCCGGGGCGGGTACGGGCCGAAGTGCATAGCCATCAGTACGACCTGGGCAGCCTGGGTGGCAGCGACTTCCAGGCCAGTGCCCGGCGTATCCACCGTCTGCTGTTTGACGAGGCGGATACCCCGCAACAGCCTGACGAGCTTGGTTTTAACGATATTCGCATCGCCTACTGACAGGAGCTTCAGCCATGACCACTACACCTGTACGCCAGGAATACGAGGTGCAGCTGGAGCCCCTGCTCAGTGTGCCTCTGGAACGACAATTGCCGTTGGCCCAGCGCCTGTGGCAGCAAGGCTGGCTGCGCAAGGCGGTTATCCTGCTGGTGATCGCTGTGCTGTGGGAGGCCGTGGCCCGCTATCAGGACAACGACCTGCTGTTGCCAGGCTTTTTGCAAACCGCCGCCGCCCTGTGGGACGGGATGATCAGTGGCGAACTGCCGGCCAAGGTTGGCGTGTCGCTGGTGATTCTGCTCAAGGGTTATGTACTGGGCATCGTCCTGGCATTCGGCCTGACCAGCCTGGCGGTTTCGACCCAGCTGGGCCGCGACCTGCTGGGCACATTGACCTCGATGTTCAACCCGCTTCCGGCCATTGCCCTGCTGCCGCTGGCCTTGCTGTGGTTCGGGCTGGGCGACAATAGCCTGATCTTCGTGCTGGTGCATTCGGTGCTGTGGGCTTTGGCCCTGAATACCTACGCGGGCTTTCTGGGCGTCTCGGAAACACTGCGCATGGCGGGCCGGAACTATGGCCTGAAAGGGCTGCGGCTGGTGCTGCACATCCTGGTGCCGGCGGCTTTGCCGTCGATCCTGTCGGGGCTGAAGATCGGCTGGGCCTTTGCCTGGCGCACCCTGATTGCCGCCGAACTGGTGTTTGGCGCCAGCAGCGGTAAAGGCGGGCTGGGCTGGTACATCTTCCAGAACCGCAACGAGCTGTATACCGACAAGGTATTTGCCGGGTTGGCGGTGGTGATCCTGATTGGTTTGCTGGTGGAAGGGTTGGTGTTCAACACCCTGGAGCGGCTGACCGTGCGGCGCTGGGGGATGCAGCGCTGACCTGTACTGGCCCTATCGCCGGCAAGCTGGCCCACAGGTACTCCACAGGTCGTGAGGCTTGTGGCTTTCCTGTGGGCGCTGGCTTGCCGGCGATAGGGCCAGTACAGGCTATCAACTCAGGTACTGAGCTGCCGCATTGCTCAGGATCTTGCCAATCTCTTCCCTCAATACCACAGGCTGCTCCACCACCAACCCATCCCCATGGCTCAACAGCCACCAGCGCAATGGCCAGCCGTCACTCACCGTGGCCCGCAACCGATGCCCATGCTCCAGCGCCGTCAGCTGCATGTCGCTGCTCAACGGTGCAACACGCAGTTGCCGCGCCAGTGCATCGCTGATCCGTGCCACCAGCTCCACCCCCTCACCCTTCGCCGGTTGCAACGCATCCCCCCGTAGGTGCGTCAGCAAGTCGAAGTTACCGCGCAACTCGCCCACCGCACTCGCCGACCAGTGCCAGCCGAACGGGATGCTCTTGTCATTGCGCTCTAGCGGAAAGATCAGCGACAGCTCATTGAGGTCGCGCTCGACAGTGCGTTTGCTGACCGTGAAGCCGACATCGCGCAGGCCCCAGACAAGCTCGGCGCTGGTAATGCCGGGGGAGCGGTTGGGCAGCTGGCGCAGCAGCGCCCACTGACGGCTGAGGGTGGCGCGAGTGGTGGCGAACGGCAAAATGTAACGTCCTTGTCTAGGCTTGCCGCAACAGGATGGCGGCACGCGTGCTGTATGGCAATTGGCCACAGCCTGCTCAGATCAAGGAACTCGCATTTGGTTGCCGTGTGCCGATTCGTTCGCGACAGGTTTTGACGTGACGTCACGCAGAATCACGCCTCATCACAGCCGAAGGTTGGGGTTGTGCGTCGTTCAATGAGGATGAACATGTCTGCTGCCAGCAATATCCATTCGCTGCTTGCCCGCCTTCTTCCCGAGCGGGTCATTGCGCCACCGGCCCCGGTCGGGAGGCGACAGTGGCTGTTTGCCGGTGTGGGTCTGCCCAGCCAGCGCTCGATGCTGGTCAACCGCCTGGATGAGGCCAGCGACCTGCAGGCGGTGTATGCCGACCTGCGCCGCCAGGCGTTGCTGGGCAGCGTGGCGGCACTCAACGACCTCGGCTGGATCTGGCTCAACGGCAAGTACTGGCGTGCCGATACCGTGCTGGCCGGCCACCTGCTGCGCATGGCGGCCCTGCAAGGGAATGCCGCCGCTTGGTTCAACCTGGGGCAGCAGCATTACTTTGGCAAAGGCATCGACCCTTCCTACCTGCAGGCAGCGGAGTGCTATCGGCAGGCCTTTGAGCGGGGCATGCTCCACGCGGCCGCGGCATTGGGCGACCTGTATGAGGAGGAGGTATGCGACGGCGACCTGGACTGGCAGGTCGACCTGGTGCAGGCCTATCAGTGGTTCATGCGCGGGGCCGAGCGAGGTGAAGCACGCTGCCGCTTCGAAGTGGGTTACCGGCTGATGCACGGGCTGTATGTGGAGGCCGACCTCAAGGCTGCGCTGTACTGGCTGGAGCTGGCGGCAGCGGCGGGGGTGGTGCAGGCAGCAGAGGAGCTGGCGGTGCACTTCAGCAGCCGTGATGCAGCGCGGTACCAGGAATGGCGGGACCGGGCGGTGCAGATGGGCAGCACATTGGCACTGACCATGAAGCTGGAAGACCAGATTCAGCCCTGATTTTCCGTTGCCTGTGCCGGCCCTATCGCCGGCAAGCCAGCTCCCACAGGGAATCCCAGCCTTCAGAATCTGTGGAGTACCTGTAGGAGCTGGCTTGCCGGCGATAGGGCCAGCGCAGGCAGACACAAAGCCCAATCATGAACAACAATTCATCCTTACCCCTCATCGCCCACTGTTGACGACAGGGGGAGGGCAAGGCGTATATTGATAGTTAGCAAACTATGAATATCCTTGGTTCCTTTCATGTCCCTTGATCTCCTGCGCCTGCAAGTCAGCAGTGGCATGGTGGTCGCCGCCCGTCATTGGCGGCGCATCTGCCATACCGCCCTGACCGGTTACGGCATTTCCGAAGCCTGCGCTGCGCCGCTGCTTATGATCGTGCGCCTGGGCGACGGTGTGCACCAGGTGGCCGTAGCCCAGGCTGCCGGCCTGGAAAGCCCCTCACTGGTGCGCCTGCTCGACCAACTGTGCAAGGCTGGCCTGGTGTGCCGCAGCGAGGACCCACTGGACCGTCGCGCCAAGGCCCTGAGCCTGACCGCCGAAGGCCGTGCCCTGGCCGAGGCCATCGAAGCCGAGCTGGTGCGCCTGCGCCGCGATGTGCTCAACGGTATCGACCAGGCCGACCTGGAAGCCACCTTGCGCGTGCTGCGCGCCTTCGAAGCAGCCGGGCTGGGCAATACGGGCGGGGTGGCATGAACGGCTTCTTCAGCTCGGTACCCCCGGCCCGCGACTGGTTCTACGGCGTGCGTACCTTCGCCGCCTCCATGATTGCCCTGTACATCGCGTTGCTCATGCAGTTGCCGCGCCCCTACTGGGCCATGGCCACGGTGTACATCGTCTCCAGCCCGTTCGTCGGCCCAACCAGTTCCAAGGCGTTGTACCGCGCCGTGGGCACGTTGCTGGGTGCCGGCGGGGCGATTTTCCTGGTGCCGCCGCTGGTGCAGTCGCCGTTGCTGCTGAGCATCGCCATCGCCCTTTGGACCGGCACCTTGCTGTTCCTGTCGCTGAACCTGCGCACGGCCAACAACTACGTGCTGATGCTGGCCGGCTACACCTTGCCGATGATCGCCCTGGCGGTGGTCGACAACCCGCTGGCGGTGTTCGACGTGGCGTCTTCCCGTGCCCAGGAAATTTGCCTGGGGATCGTCTGCGCGGCAGTGGTCGGCGCTATCTTCTGGCCGCGCCGGCTGGCCCCCGTGGTGGTCGGCGCCACTGGTAACTGGTTCACCGAGGCGATCCGCTACAGCGACACCTACCTGGCCCGCGAAGCCAGCGCCGACAAGGTCGGCGGCATGCGCGGGGCGATGGTCGCCACCTTCAACTCGCTGGAGCTGATGATCGGCCAGCTAGGCCACGAAGGTGCCGGCCCACATACCCTGAAGAACGCTCGCGAGCTGCGTGGGCGGATGATTCACCTGCTGCCGGTCATTGATGCGCTCGACGACGCCCTGGTGGCCCTCGAAGGCCGCGCCCCAGCCCAGTTCGCCCAGCTTCAACCCGTGCTTGAAGCCGCCCGCGAGTGGCTCAAAGGCACTGCCGAGAGCGCTTCGGTAGCGCGCTGGACTGCGCTGCACGAGCAGATCGACCGCTTACAGCCCGGTGCCGCCGCCCTCGACCAGCGCGCCGAACTGCTGCTGTCCAACGCCCTGTATCGCCTGACCGAGTGGGCCGACCTGTGGCAGGACTGCTGCACCCTGCAGCACGCCTTGCGCAACGACGACGCGCAACCTTGGCGCGCGGTGTACCGCCACTGGCGCCTGGGCCGCCTGACGGCGTTCTTCGACCGTGGCCTGATGCTGTACTCGGTGGCCTCCACCGTACTGGCGATTGTGGTCGCCTGCGGCCTGTGGATCGGCCTGGGCTGGAACGACGGCGCCAGCGCTGTAATCCTGGCTGCAGTATCGTGCAGCTTCTTCGCCGCCATGGACGACCCCGCGCCGCAGATCTACCGGTTCTTCTTCTGGACGCTGATGTCGGTCATCTTCTCCAGCCTGTACCTGTTTCTGGTGCTGCCCAACCTGCACGATTTCCCGATGCTGGTGCTGGCGTTTGCCGTGCCGTTCATCTGTATCGGCACCCTGACCGTGCAGCCGCGCTTCTACCTGGGCACCTTGCTGACCATCGTCAACACCTCGACCTTCATCAGCATCCAGGGTGCCTACGACGCCGACTTCTTCACCTTCCTCAACGCCAACCTGGCCGGCCCCGTTGGCCTGTTGTTCGCGTTCATCTGGACCTTGGTGATGCGCCCGTTCGGCGTGGAGCTGGCGGCCAAGCGCATGACCCGCTTCGCCTGGCGCGACATTGTCGAAATGACCGAGCCGGCGACCCTGGCCGAGCAACGCCAGGTGGGCGTGCAGATGCTCGACCGCCTGATGCAGCACCTGCCGCGCCTGTCGCAAACCGGCCAGGACAGCGGCGTGGCGCTGCGTGACCTGCGCGTGGGGCTGAACCTGCTCGACCTGCTGGCCTATATGCCGCGCGCCGGCCAGCAGGCCCGCGAGCGCCTGCGCACTGTGGTCGAAGAAGTCGGCGCGCACTACGCCGCCTGCCTGCGTGCCGGTGAGCGCCTGCATGCCCCGGCCGCGCTGCTGCGCAACATGGAACGCGCACGCCTGGCGCTGAACCTGGATGAATTGTACGAGCGTGGCGATGCCCGCACCCACCTGTTGCATGCCCTGAGTGGCCTGCGGCTGGCGCTGTTGCCGGGCGTGGAAGTGATGCTCGAACCCGCCGAACAACCGCAACTGCCCCCTGGCCTCGACGGAGCGCCCCTGTGATTGGTGAACTGGATATCAGCGGGGTGTTTCTGCCCACGCTGCTGGTGATGATGTTTGGCACCTACCTGGTGTTCCTGGGGGTGCACGCGGTGCTGGTACGCGTGCATTTCTACCGCCTGGTCTGGCACCGGGCGTTGTTCAACGTTGCTCTGTATGCCGTGCTGCTTGGCGCGGTGGACCACTTTTGCCGAAACCTGATGCTGCCATGAAAAAACCTTTGCTGACCTTGGGCCGTGTGGTCCTGACCTTGCTGGTAGTGACCTTCGCCGCCGTGCTCGTGTGGCAGATGGTGGTGTACTACATGTTTGCCCCCTGGACCCGCGACGGCCACATCCGCGCCGACGTGATCCAGATCGCCCCCGATGTGTCGGGGTTGATCCAGAAGGTCGAGGTGCGGGACAACCAGACCGTCAAACGCGGTGACGTGCTGTTCACCATCGACCAGGACCGCTTCACCCTGGCCCTGCGCCAGGCCAAGGCCACCCTGGGCGAACGCCAGGAAACCCTGGCCCAGGCCTCACGCGAGGCGCAGCGCAACCGCAAGCTGGGCAACCTGGTGGCCGCCGAGCAGCTGGAAGAGAGCCAGTCCCGCGAGGCCCGAGCCCGCTCGGCTGTCAGCGAGGCCCAGGTGGCAGTCGATACCGCCCAGCTCAACCTCGAACGTTCGGTGGTGCGCAGCCCGGTGGACGGCTACCTGAACGACCGCGCGCCGCGTAACCACGAATTCGTCACCGCCGGCCGCCCGGTGCTGTCGGTGGTCGACAGCACCTCGTACCACGTCGATGGCTACTTTGAAGAGACCAAGCTGGGTGGCATCCACATTGGCGATGCCGTGGACATTCGCGTAATGGGCGACAACACCCGCCTGCGCGGCCATGTGCAGAGCTTTGCCGCGGGCATCGAAGACCGCGACCGCAGCAGCGGCGCCAACCTGCTGCCCAACGTCAACCCGGCGTTCAGCTGGGTGCGTCTGGCCCAGCGTATTCCGGTGCGTATCGCCTTCGATGAAGTGCCGCAGGACTTCCGCATGATTGCCGGGCGCACCGCCACAGTGTCGATCATCGAGGGCGAGCGCCCATGAAACAGCTGATCCTGGCCGGCCTGTGCCTGTCGCTAGGGGCCTGCATGATGGTAGGGCCCGACTATGAGGTGCCGAAGGACGCGGCGGTGCAACGCAGCGACCTGAGCGGCCCCCTGCGCCAGGATGCCGACAGCGTGGTCTCGGCGCCGGTGCCCGAGGACTGGTGGCAGCTGTATCAGGACCAGCGGCTGAACGCGCTGGTGCGTCAGGCCCTGAGTGCCAACACAGAGTTGCGCGTGGCGGCGGCCAACATCGCCAAGGCCCGTGCCCAGGTCGAAGTAGCCGAATCGCAAGGGGGCTTCAACGGTGGCGTCAAGCTCGGCGCCCAGCGCCTGCAGGAGTCGGGCGAAGCCTTCCTGCAGCCCGAGAAGGTACCAGTGGCCAACATTGGCGAGGCCATCATCAGTGCCTCGTACCAGTTCGACCTGTGGGGCACCTTCAAGCGCGGCACCGAGGCCGCCAAGGCCAATGCCGACGCTGTACAGGCCGCTGCCGATACCGCCCGGATCACCTTGGTGGCAGACGTCGTCAAGGCTTATACCCAGGTGTGCTCGGCCAACGAGGAACTCCACATCGCCCGTGAGTCGCTGGACCTGCAGGAGCAGAGCGTCACGCTCAACCAGCGCCTGCGCGATGCCGGCCGCGGTGATGAAACCCAGGTAACCCGCTCGCAGACCCAGTTCAAATCCTTGCGCGCCGAACTGCCACGCTTCAAGGCCGAGCGCGAGACGGGTATGTACACCCTGGCTGCGCTGCTGGCCAAGCCGGTCGACCAGTTGCCTGCCGGCACCGCCGATTGTGCCGAGCTGCCGCACCTGAACCAGCTGGTCCCGGTGGGTGATGGCGCCGCGCTGCTCAAACGTCGCCCCGACGTGCGCCAGGCCGAGCGCCAGCTGGCTGCTGCCACTGCCTACATCGGCGTGGCCACAGGGTCGCTGTACCCTGACATCAGCATTGGTGCCCAGGTTGGCACCATTGGCATCCTGGAAAACCTCGGCGAACCGTCGACCAACCGCTGGGGCTTCGGCCCGCAGATCAGCTGGACCATCCCCACCAACGGCACCCGTGCGCGTATTCGCATGGCCGAAGCCTCTACCCAGGCGGCGTTGGCGAACTTCGATGGCGTGGTGCTGAACGCCATTCGCGAAACCCAGACCCGCCTGGCGCAGTACAGCGCCCTGCTGGACCGGCGTGATGCCTTGGCCGAGGCAGAAAAATCGGCCAAGGAAGCGGCGGACCAGACCCACCGGTATTACCAGGCAGGGCGTGAATCGTTCCTGGCGGATTTGCAGGCCACACGCACCTATACCGACATGCGTGCGCAGTTGGCAGCGGCCAATAGTCAGGTAGCGTTGGGGCAGATTGGGGTGTTTCTGGCATTGGGTGGGGGCTGGAAGGCAGGTACGGCTGAGCCGCCACGCCCATAGATCTGCTAGTTACTTGTCCGAGTGAGAGTTCGCCATGCTCTGCCTGACTTAATCAGGTAGGTGGAACATGGCAAAAGTTACGTGTGGTATGCCTGATGGCACTGTGAAAGAGCGGGCTGAGCGCTCTTGTGAAAAGTTCAGCTATGCGCCCTACGGTTTTAATGTTGCCCCGTTAGCGGGCGTGTTGGGTTTTGACGGACAGCCGCGTGACGGGGTAACTGGGTGTTATTTGCTCGGCGCCGGCTACCGGGTATACAACCCGGCGCTGATGCGCTTCAACAGCGCTGATAGCTGGAGTCCGTTCGGCAAGGGGGGGTGGCATACCTATGCCTATGTCTCTTGTGATCCAGTGAATTTTTTTGATCCTACAGGGCATATGAGGCGTGTCAAACCCCTGAAACTTGATGTCAAGCGTGCAAATAGGCAAGGTCAACTTAACGCTTCGAGTTCTATTACAAGCCCCGTGAGCCCTCTTAAAGTAAAGCGGCTACGCGACAGGGATATGAAAGATTTGTCGCCTGCGGCAGAGCATAACTACAATATTTTTGTCGACGCTATTGAAAAAGAAGGACTTTCATTTACCGAGGCTGCCAAAAAAATGGGAGATCCGAATTTAAAGATCACGAACAAAAAGCTGGGCATTTGGCAAGTCCGTCTCGATGGTGGTCAGCGCATGACGTTCAGGGTAGGAGAAGGTGAGGTGGAAATTAGTCAGGTAGGGGGGCACACGTGACTTCGTCGACAACGAAGGACGAAGCCGTTGTTATGGGGCCTTTAGCCGTAAGAAATTTCTGAACTTGCAACCAAATGCTCCAGTTCTGAATCCCTGTCGAATTATCCTGCGGCCGCTATCGGAAGGTGCTGGCTTGGCTGGAATGTACTCTGGGAATAACGTCCTTGGGTCGCCTAGCAAGGCGATCGGGATTGAGCCCCCCGGCCACACAGAGTTGCACCGCTTCATGGCGGTCGTGCGCGGGCAGGCTTTAGCCTGGTCGGTTTTCCCTGTGGCCCGGGTCTCACCCCTCGCACGACTGCCACCCTAATCCGTGAGACGAGGAGGAGTGCAGTTCATAGAAATCCACAAGGGAATCAACTATGAAAAAGCTCGTCCCCGACCCACCTCTCACCGATCTGCTCCTACTCGACCCACCAAACTTGTCACTCATCGACCCGCTCAGCATCGATGACTGCAAGCTGCTTACCAGCGCCCTAACCCTGAGCAACGACCCAAGAGACACTTCCACCGTTGGCGTGGGACCTGTTTCGCCTGCAGCCCAATGTGCCGTTCAATCACGCATTCTCCCAACTGTCAGTGTTACTTGGCTGCATCCGCCACCTCACTACCGAGGCGGAAATGGAGAACGACCTCATTGCCGGGAGCGCTGCGCGGATACTCAGCGAGATGGCCAAAGCATTGATCGATGATATGGAGCGAGGACTGAACAAGGTTCTCCAATAGCCTTCAAAAACCTGGGGCCGCTGTGCGGCCCATCGCCGGCAAGCCAGCTCCCACAGGTACGTCACTTTGTTCAAGCCTCGTGAGTCACCTGTAGGGGCTGGCTTGCCGGCGATGAGGCCCTGATAGGCCGGCCCAGACCATAGGCTGGCTGCAATCTCTGTGGGAGCTGGCTTGCCGGCGATGAGGCCCTGATAGGCCGGCCCAGACCATAGGCTGGCTGCAATCTCTGTGGGAGCTGGCTTGCCGGCGATAGGGCCCTGATAGGCCGGCCCAGACCATAGGCTGGCTGCAATCTCTGTGGGAGCTGGCTTGCCGGCGATGAGGCCCTGACAGGCCGGCCCAGACCATAGGCTGGCTGCAATCTCTGTGGGAGCTGGCTTGCCGGCGATGAGGCCCTGACAGGCCGGCCCAGACCATAGACTGGCTGCAATCTCTGTGGGAGCTGGCTTGCCGGCGATGAGGCCCTGATAGGCCGGCCCAGACCATAGGCTTGCTGAAATTTCTGTGGGAGCTGGCTTGCCGGCGATGAGGCCCTGACAGGCCGGCCCCGACCACAGGCTTGCTGAAATTTCTGTGGGAGCTGGCTTGCCGGCGATGAGGCCCTGACAGGCCGGCCCCGACCACAGGCTTGCTGAAATTTCTGTGGGAGCTGGCTTGCCGGCGATAGGGCCCTATCAGGCAACGTCCCATCAAACCCAAATCGCATCCCAATGAGGATAATCCCCAACCCTCGCGACCAAACCCGCTCGCTTCGGGTTCAGGACAATATACCGTGCCACCGTCTGCACATCCTCTTCCCGGCGCAAAGCCCGGTCATGAAACCCCTTTTGCCAGAGCCGCCCGCTTCGTCCGTTATGCCTGTTGATCATCATGGTGCTACGGGACTTAACCCGGCGCATCAAGCGCTTCAGGCTGCCCGGGCCAAGCTCGACTAGCCAATGAAAATGGTCAGGCATCACTACCCAGGCCAAAGATCTGATTGCACCTTCCTCTTCAGCCTGGCGCAACTCAGCCACGAGCAAGCGGGCCGAGTGAAGATCACTAAAGACCGGTGCCCTGCCAAGGGTTGTGCTTGTAAGCAGATACAAATGACTGGTTTCCGAAAACCGGCCAAGCCGTAACTGGTCTGAATGGGGACGATCCATGTTCCCTGCCTCCTGTTGGTTTGCCCATCAGGCTAGTGGCAATGGCTCTATTGGTGACTCATCAATTGGTACCCAGTGTTTCCTGTGGCATCGGCGTAGCCTTCATCGCCGGCAAGCCCGCTCCCACTGATCAGCGCAGGTTCTGAGGGCGGCGTGATACTTGTCATCTGATTTGTAGCAAGATTTTTCATGAAATCCGCCAGGCACCCTTGAGCGAAGGCAAGTCGGAGTGAACAATGTTCTCTTTCGCATTCCCTTCGAGACTGGCCATGAAAACCCGTTCCCGTCTGCTTGCCTGGTTGCCGGCTATATTGCTCGGCCCGGTGCTGGCACTGTGCAGCACCCTGGCGCTGGCCGAGTCTCCCGCTGAGGCCGGCAACGCCCTGCACCTGCTGGACTACATCGGCGCCGACTACCCGCCGACCGTACAAGGCGGCAAGGTGATCGACGAGGGCGAATACCGCGAGCAACAGGAATTCAGCGCGGTATTGGCCGACCTGGTCAAAGCCCTGCCCGCAAATACCGAGCAAGCCGCCCTGGAGCAGGGCGTCCAGGCGTTGCGCCAGGCCATCGATCAGCGTCAGGAGGGCACCGCTGTCGCCAGGCAGGCCCGCCAACTGGGCGCGCGCCTGGCAGTGGCCTACGAGGTCAGCCAGGCCCCGGTGATCACCCCAGACCCGGCCCGCGGCGCTGCGCTGTACGCGCAAAACTGCTCGATCTGCCACGGCGACACAGGCGCAGGCGACGGCCCCGCTGGCGTGGGCCTGGAGCCTGCGCCCGCCAACCTGCGCGATGTCGCGCGTCTGGACCAGTTGAGTCTGTTCGACCTCTACAACACCCTCGCCCTGGGCATCGACGGCACCGAGATGCCGTCCTTTGCCGACCAGCTGGATGACCGTCAGCGCTGGGATGTGGCCGCCTATATCGCCAGCTTCACCGCCAAGCCGGCAGCCGGCAAAGGTGACAAGACCTGGAACATCGCCGACCTGGCCCGGCAAACCCCGGCCGAAGTCGCCGCCAACGAAGGCAACGCGGTCATAGAGGCGTTCCGTGCCCAGCGTGCCCAGCCGCCGCAAGTCAAGCGAGGCCCGGCGCAACTGCTCGAATACACTGCCAACACGCTGGACAAAAGTTTGGCCGCCTACCGCGCAGGTGACCACGACCAGGCCTATGACCTGTCGGTAGCGGCCTATCTGGAAGGCTTCGAGCTGGTGGAAAGCTCGCTGGACAACATCGACACCCAGGCGCGCAAGGACACCGAAAAATCCCTGATGGCCTACCGTCAGTCCCTGCAGGATGGCCTGCCCGTGGCTCAGGCCGAACAGCGTCTGGCTGAGGCAAAGAGCAGGCTCGACCAGGCCGCCAAGCTGTTGGGCAGCGACGGCCTGAGCTGGTCGCTGAGTTATATCTCCGGTTTGCTGATCCTGCTGCGCGAAGGCCTGGAGGCAATTCTGGTGCTGGCGGCGATCCTGGCCTTCCTCCGTAACACCGGGCAGCAGTCGGCGGTACGCAGCGTCAACATCGGGTGGGGGCTGGCGCTGGTCGCCGGGTTCGCCACCTGGGCGGTGGCGGCCTATGTGATCGATGTGGGCGGCGCCCAGCGCGAACTGCTGGAAGGCTGCACGGCGCTGTTCGCCGCGGTGATGGTGCTATGGCTCGGTGTATGGATGCATGACCGCCGCCACGCTGCCGCCTGGAAGGACTACATCAAAAGCAGCCTGGTCAGCGGCGGCGGGCGCTTTGGCTTTGCCATGCTGGCGTTTTTCTCGGTGTACCGCGAACTGTTCGAAGTGATCCTGTTCTACGAAACCCTGTGGTTGCAGGCAGGCCCTGCCGGGCACCAGGCAGTGCTGGCGGGTGGCGCCACGGCGCTGGTGCTGCTGGTGGGCCTGGCCTGGGTGATCTTGCGCGGTTCTGCCAAGCTGCCGCTGACGCTGTTCTTCAGCATCAACGCCGCGCTGCTGTGCGCGCTGTCGGTGGTGTTTGCCGGGCATGGCGTGAAGGCGCTGCAAGAAGCCGGGGTGCTGGGCACACGGCCGGTGGCGTTCTTCGAGTTCGATTGGCTGGGCATTCACGCTGATGCCTACTCGCTGTCGGCACAGGCGGTGGCCTTGCTGGCCATCGTGTTCCTGTATGGGCGCTCGTGGCTGGTGGAAAAGCGCAGGGCAACGGCCAACTGACCGGGGGCCGCGCTGCGGCCCATCGCCGGCAAGCCAGCTCCCACCCCGACCGCATCAGTTTCAAGCCATGAGCAATACCTGTGGGAGCTGGCTTGCCGGCGATGGGCTGCATGGCAGCCCCTTGTAATCTTGGTTCAGGCTGGCTGTGGCGCCTTGAGGATGTTCTGCAGCAACTGGACACTGTCAACGGCGTCGTGACCCAGGCTGGTCAGGTAGCCGCCATCGGGTTGATCGGTCAGCCCCTTTTCATGCAGGCGTTGCGCAGCGGCGACCAGGGCAGGGGCGGCGTTGCTGTTTATCTTGATGCCTTCCTGGCTGCTGTCGTGTTTGAACAGCGCGAGTACTTCCAGTTCAGCGATCAGATCGGGGGTAAAAGACATGGCGACTCCTGACTTCCAGACAAGGATGGCGGCACCGCTTACGGTGCCTGACCTTCGAGTGTAGTCGGGTTATTCGTCCTCGCCTTGATCCATCTCAGGTGGTAGCTCCGGCAGCGCGCGCAGGGCGTTCTCGTACCACTCGCCGTTGAACGCGCGGTCTTCCACCAGCATGTTGTCGATTTCGAAGGCCAGCACATGGGCCATCAGGTTGAGGATGTCCTCGCGCTCGTAACCGACCAGGGTCAGCTTGTTTAAGGTGGCCTTGGCCGCAGGCGGCTCGCCGCTTTCAATCTGGTTTTCGATGGCCTGGGTCAGTGTCGCCTCGGCGAAGGCTTCGTCGTCATTGTCGATGTCGGTGGGCTCGCTCATGGCGGTACTCCTGTGATGGGATGCACAGTGTGCCACGCCCGTGGCGGCAATGCCCGGGCATTGACGGGGTGCATGACGCTGGTCAGGGCCGGGCTTAGGGTCTATAAAAGCCGGGCCAACCCCTTACGGCCTGGAGGCTGTTACCTCATGCTCAAGCTTCATGGATTCTCGGTCAGCAACTACTACAACATGGTCAAGCTGGCCCTGCTGGAAAAAGGCCTGCCCTTCGAAGAAGTCACCTTCTATGGCGGCCAGGCGCCACAGGCGCTGGAAGTGAGCCCGCGGGGCAAGGTGCCGGTGCTGCAGACCGAACACGGTTACCTAAGCGAAACCAGTGTGATCCTCGACTACATCGAGCAGACCCAAGGCGGCAAGGCACTGCTGCCGGCCGACCCGTTCGGGCAGGCCAAGGTGCGTGAGCTGCTCAAGGAAATCGAGCTGTACATCGAGCTGCCGGCGCGTACTTGCTATGCCGAGTCGTTCTTCGGCATGTCGGTTGAGCCCTTGGTCAAAGAGAAAGCGCGTGCCGATTTGCTGGCTGGCTTTGCCACCCTCAAGCGCAACGGTCGCTTTGCACCCTATGTTGCGGGTGAGCAGCTGACGCTGGCAGACCTGATGTTCTGCTTCTCGGTCGACCTGGCTTATGCCGTGGGCAAGAAAGTGCTGAACATCGACTTTTTGGCCGACTTCCCGCAGGCCAAGGCGTTGCTGCAGCTGATGGGCGAGAACCCGCACATGGCGCGGATCGTGGCGGACAAGGAAGCGTCGATGCCGGCCTTCATGGAGATGATTCGCAGCGGTAAACGCTAAAACCTGGGGCTGCTCCGCAGCCCATCGCCGGCAAGCCAGCTCCCACAGGTACAGTGCAACCTTCAAGTCACATGCAGTACCTGTGGGAGCTGGCTTGCCGGCGATCGAGGGCAAAGCCCTCGCAATGGGCCTTAACGCGAAGCCAGCAGCGCCTTGCCACGAACAACGGCAGCGCGTACCTGCGCCGGTGCCGTACCACCAATGTGGTCACGGGCATTCACCGAGCCTTCCAGGGTCAGCACGGCAAACACGTCCTGCTCGATCTGGTCGCTGAACTGGCGCAGTTCGTCCAGGCTCATCTCGGCCAGGTCCTTGCCGGTGTCCACGCCGTACTTCACCGCGTGGCCTACGATTTCGTGGCAGTCACGGAACGGCAGGCCACGGCGAACCAGGTAGTCGGCCAGGTCGGTGGCGGTGGAGAACCCGCGCAGGGCCGCTTCACGCATGATGGCGTGCTTGGGCTTGATTGCCGGGATCATGTCGGCAAAGGCGCGCAGCGAGTCGCGCAGGGTGTCGGCAGCGTCGAACAGCGGCTCCTTGTCCTCCTGGTTGTCCTTGTTGTAGGCCAGCGGTTGGCCTTTCATCAGGGTCAGCAGGCCGGTGAGGGCGCCGAACACGCGGCCGCTCTTGCCACGTACCAGCTCTGGCACGTCCGGGTTCTTTTTCTGCGGCATGATCGAGCTGCCGGTGCAGAAGCGGTCCGGCAGGTCGATGAACTGGAACTGCGCGCTGGTCCACAGCACCAGCTCTTCCGAGAAGCGCGACAGGTGCATCATCGCCACGCTGGCAGCGGCGCAGAATTCGATGGCGAAGTCACGGTCCGACACGCCGTCCAGCGAGTTGCCAGCCACGGCTTCGAAGCCCAGCAGCTTGCAGGTGAGCTCGCGGTCGATCGGGTAGGTGGTGCCAGCCAGCGCGGCGCTGCCCAGGGGCATGCGGTTGGTGCGCTTGCGGCAGTCGACCAGGCGCTCGTAGTCGCGGCTGAGCATTTCGAACCAGGCCAGCAGGTGGTGGCCGAAGGTGACCGGCTGGGCCGTCTGCAGGTGGGTGAAACCGGGCATGATGGTTTCGGCTTCACGCTCGGCCTGCTCCAGCAGGCCCTGCTGCAGGCGGGTGATTTCGGCCAGGATCAGGTCGATTTCGTCGCGCAGCCACAGGCGGATATCGGTGGCCACCTGGTCGTTGCGGCTACGGCCAGTGTGCAGCTTCTTGCCGGTGATGCCGATGCGGTCGGTCAGGCGTGCCTCGATGTTCATGTGCACATCTTCGAGGTCGACGCGCCAGTCGAACTTGCCGGCTTCGATTTCGCCCTGGATGGTCTTCAGGCCATCGATGATGGTGTCGCGCTCGGCATCGCTGAGCACGCCGACCTGCGCCAGCATGGTGGCATGGGCGATCGAACCCATGATGTCGTGGCGGTACAGGCGCTTGTCGAAATCGACCGAGGCGGTGAAACGGGCGACGAAGGCGTCGACGGGCTCACTGAAGCGGCCGCCCCAGGACTGATTGGTCTTGTCGGTGCTCATGGATTCACTCATTGCAGGCGTGAACGAAAAAGTGGCGCCGATAATAGCAGGGTTGGGCTGGCTGCCGCAGGGCGCCGGTCGACAGAAATGCCTGGAAAATGGCAGAGAAGGATTTTAAGGAATGAACGGCAGTGTTCCACGGACCGTCTACAGTTGGACAAAGGACTGGCGGTGAATCTGCCGTCCGAGTGAATCTTTGGCCATCGCACCGGTCTAGAGCGTGACCGCAGTGTCGCTCGAACCACACCTGTCTACGCTATACCTGTGCGAGACTCATTCAGGAATCCAGCGCAATTATGAATGTCCTGATCGTTGATGACGAACCCCAAGGCCGTGAACGCCTCAGCCGGCTGCTCGGCGAACTGGAGGGTTACACCGTGCTGGAGCCTAGCGCCACCAACGGCGAGGAGGCCCTTGCGCTGATCGAAAGCCTCAAGCCCGATGTGGTCCTGCTGGACATCGGCATTCCAGGCCTGGATGGCCTGCAGGTAGCCGCTCGCTTGTGCGAACGCGAGGCGCCGCCGGCGGTGGTGTTTTGCACCGGGGATGATGAATACGGTGCCGAGGCATTCAAGGACAGTACCCTCAGCCATGTGACCAAGCCCTTCCAGGCCCAGGCGTTGCGCGATGCCTTGCGCAAGGCCGAAAAACCCAACCGCGCCCAGTTGGCGGCGCTTACCCGGCCGGCCAATGAAGGTGGCGGCCCACGTAGCCACATCAGTGCCCGCACGCGCAAAGGCATCGAGCTGATTCCTTTGCCCCAGGTGATCTATTTCATTGCCGACCACAAGTACGTCACCTTGCGCCACGAGGCCGGGGAAGTGCTGCTCGACGAGCCGCTCAAAGCCCTGGAGGATGAATTTGGCGAACGCTTCGTGCGTATTCACCGCAATGCGCTGGTTGCCCGCGAGCGCATAGAACGCTTGCAGCGTACCCCGCTGGGGCACTTTCAGCTCTACCTGAAAGGCCTGGACGGTGATGCCCTGACAGTCAGCCGCCGGCATGTTGCCGGCGTGCGCAAGATGATGCAGACCCTCTGATACGGCGCCCGCATGGCAAGGGCTGCGCCCTTGTTCGCGGGTAAACCCGCTCCCACAGGTTGATCATTGGCCTGTAGAGCGGCACCTCACCCTGTGGGAGCGGCTTTAGCCGCGAAGAGGCCCTCAGCTGATCCACATCTGCAAGCGATAAAGGAGATGCTGTTATCATCGGCGGCATTTCTCTGGATCGGGGCGTTCCATGTCCACTCGCGAAATCCGCATTGCCACCCGTAAAAGTGCCTTGGCCCTGTGGCAGGCCGAATACGTCAAAGCCCGCCTGGAGCAGGCCCACCCCGGTCTGCTGGTGACCCTGGTGCCCATGGTCAGCCGGGGTGACAAGCTGCTCGACGCGCCACTGGCAAAAATCGGCGGCAAGGGCCTGTTCGTCAAGGAGCTGGAAACCGCCCTGCTGGACAACGAAGCCGACATCGCCGTGCATTCGATGAAAGACGTGCCCATGGACTTCCCCGAAGGCCTGGGCCTGTACTGCATCTGCGAGCGTGAAGACCCGCGTGATGCCTTCGTTTCCAACACCTTTGACAGCCTTGAAGCGCTGCCTGCCGGCAGCATCGTCGGCACTTCCAGCCTGCGCCGTCAGGCCCAGTTGCTGGCGCGCCGCCCGGACCTGCAAATCCGCTTCCTGCGGGGCAACGTCAATACGCGCCTGGCCAAGCTGGATGCCGGCGAGTACGACGCCATCATCCTCGCCGCCGCCGGCCTGATCCGCCTCGGCTTTGAAGACCGCATCACCGCCACCATCAGCGTCGATGACAGCCTGCCGGCTGGCGGCCAGGGTGCGGTGGGCATCGAGTGCCGCAGTGCCGACCTCGAGATCCACGCACTCCTGGCGCCGCTGCACCATGCCGACACCGCCGACCGGGTAGTGGCCGAACGCGCCCTGAACAAACACCTGAATGGTGGCTGCCAGGTGCCGATCGCCTGCTACGCGGTCCTCGAAGGTGACCAGCTTTGGCTGCGTGGCCTGGTTGGCCAGCCGAGCGGGGGTACCCTGCTGGTGGCCGAAGCCCGTGCCCCTCGCGCTGCTGCCGAGACCTTGGGCGTACAGGTGGCCGAAGACCTGCTGGGCCAAGGTGCCGAGGCCATCCTCAAGGAAGTCTACGGCGAGGCCGGCCACCCGTGAGCCAATGGCGCCTGCTGCTGACCCGGCCTGCCGAGGACTGTGCGGCGCTGGCGCAAAGCCTGGCGGCAGCGGGGGTGGGCAGCAGCTGCCTGCCGCTGCTGGCGATAGAGCCCGTCACCGTGGAGCCCCGGCAACGTCTGCTGCTGGAAGACCTGCATGGCTTCCAGGCGATCATCGTGGTCAGCAAGCCAGCTGCCCGGTTGTTGCTTGAGCAACTGGCCGAAGCCAGCCTGCAGCCGCCATGGCAAGGCTGGTTCACCGTGGGTGAGGCAACCGCTGCAGTGCTGCAGGGCGCCGGGCTGGAGGTAAACACTCCGCCGCGTGGCGATGACAGCGAAGCCTTGCTGGCGTTACCGGCCCTGCTTCAGGCCGTTGCCGTGCCTGCAGCGCGTGTCCTGGTCGTGCGCGGCGTCGGAGGTCGCGAACTGCTGGCAGAGCGTCTTGCAGAGCAAGGTGCTAGTGTCGAATATCTGGAACTGTATCGTCGCTGCCTGCCGGATTACCCGGCGGGCACCCTGAAGCGCCGCATCGAAGCGGAACGCCTCAATGGCCTGGTGGTCAGCAGTGGGCAGGGTTTTGAACATCTGCAGCAGCTGGCCGGCGCGGATTGGCCGCAGCTGGCACGCCTGCCGCTGTTCGTGCCCAGCCCACGGGTTGCCGAACAGGCCCGGGCCGCCGGGGCCCAACAGGTTGTGGATTGCCGTGGCGCCAGTGCCACGGCCTTGCTGGTAGCCGTGCAGCGCAGCGCTGCACCTGCCTCTTAAGGCGCTAAGCTGAACGCGATGCGCCCCCATGCAAAGGATGGATACGTGAGCGAGACTGTCTTGTCCAATAATGATCAGCCGTCGGCACAGGCGCCGGCGGAACCTGTCACCGCCCCACCTGCCAAGCGCTCCGGCAGTGGCCTGGCAGCGCTGGCCTTGCTGCTGGGTGCGGCCGGGGTGGCAGTAGGTGGCTGGGGTGTCTGGCAGGTACGTCAACTGCAAGGCAGCGAGTTCAACCAGGGCCAGCACATCGAGGCGCTCACCCAGCGCGCCGAAGCCCTGCAGCAGCGCGAACAGCAGATCAGCGCGCAACTGGCCAGCCTGCCGGCGGCCAGCGAGCTGGAAGACCGCCGGCGCCTGGTGGCGCAATTGCAGGGCGACCAGCAGCGCCTCAGCCAGCGCCTGGAAACCGTGCTAGGCGAAAGCCGCAAGGAGTGGCGCCTGGCTGAAGCCGAGCACCTGCTGCGCCTGGCTACCCTGCGCCTGTCGGCCTTGCAGGACATCACCAGCGCCAAGGCCCTGGTCGAAGGCGCCGACGAGATCCTGCGCGAGCAGAGCGACCCGGGTGCCTTCGCTGCCCGTGAGCAACTGGCACGCAGCCTGGCCACGCTCAACAGCACCCAGCAACCGGACCGTACCGGCTTGTTCCTGAAACTGGCTGCACAGCGTGAGCTGGTACAGCAGTTGAGTGCGCAATCGCCCGAGTTCGACAGCAATGCCGATGCGCTGGGTGCCCTGACCGCCGACGGCGATGGTGCCAGCCGGCTGTCGCAGTGGTGGGCAGAAATCTCCAAGTATTTCCAGATCGACTTCAACGCCGATGAAAACGTGCGGCCACTGCTGGCCGGCCAGCAACTGAACCAGCTGCGCCTGGCCCTGAGCCTGACCATCGAGCAGGCCCAGTGGGCGGCGCTCAATGGTGACGCCAAGGTCTACACCCAGGCGCTGGACGACGCCCGCAGCGTGTTGTTGGCCAACTTCAACGCCGACAACCCGCAAAGCAAGGCCATGCTTGAGAGCCTCAATGCCCTGGCCGATCAGCCGGTGTCGGTGGTTACCCCCGACCTCAGCGAAAGCCTGGCGGCCGTGCAGGCCTACATTCAGCGCCGTCACCTGCCGGCTGAGGCTGAAGGGGGCAAACCATGAAGCGTGTCTACCTGCTGGCCGTGCTGGCAATCGTGATTGCCGCGGCACTGGGTATTGCGGTCGCCAAGCACAGCGGTTACGTGCTGCTTTCCTATGGAAGCTTCCGCTATCAATCGGGGCTGTGGGCGGCCTTGGCCGGGCTGCTGGCCGTGGTCGCTGTGTTGTGGCTGGTGCGTTACCTGGTCGGCCTGGTGCTGACCTCCAGCGGCGTGGTCAACCCGTGGTCGCGGCGTAATCGCAGCCGGCGCATCCGTCTGGCCATCGAACAGGGCCAGCTGGACCTTGCCGAGGGCCGCTGGGCCAGTGCTCAACGCCACCTGCACCGTGCCGCCGAGGCTGAACGCCAGCCGCTGCTGTACTACCTCGGTGCCGCCCGTGCTGCCAACGAACAGGGCCGCACCGAAGACAGCGACAACCTGCTGGAGCGCGCGCTGGAGCGTCAGCCGCAAGCGGAACTGGCCATCGCCCTGACCCATGCGCAGTTGCAGATGGACCGTGGTGAAAGTGACGGCGCCCTGGAAACCCTGCTGGCCATGCAGGAACGCCACCCTCACAACGGCCAGGTGCTGCGCCTGCTGCAGCGCCTGTACCTGCAGCGCGGTGACTGGTCGGCACTGATTCGCCTGCTGCCAGACCTGCGCAAGGGCAAGGTGCTGCCTGCCGCCGAGCTGGCCGCCCTGGAGCAACGCGCCTGGGGCCAGAACCTGAGCCTGGCCACCACCCGTGGCGAAGACGCGCAAAGCGCACGTCAGGCCCTGGAACGCGCCTGGCAGCAGCTGACCGCGGCCCAGCGCCAGGAGCCGCAACTGGTGCTGGCCTACGCTGAGCAATTGCGCCAGGTAGGTGCCCAGAACGAAGCCGAGCAGGTGTTGCGCACCGCCCTCAAGCGTGAATACGAAAGCCACCTGGCCCGCCTGTACGGCCTGGTGCGCGGTGATGACCCGGCGCGCCAGCTGCAAACCGCCGAAGGCTGGCTCAAGGATCACCCGCAAGACGCCAGCCTGTTACTGACCCTGGGCCGCCTGAGCCTGCAGAATCGCCTGTGGGGCAAGGCGCGGGACTACCTGGAAAGCAGCCTGCGCATGGAACGCAACCCCGAGGCCTGTGCCGAACTGGCTCGCCTGCTCGCTGGCCTGGGCGAGACCGAGCGAAGCAACCAGCTGTTCCAGGAGGGCCTTGGCCTGCTGGACGAGCGCCTGCTGGCGCTGCCCTTGCCAGAAGGCGTACGCGCCTGACCCACCCCAAAGCCCGCGCCAAGGTGCGGGCTTTGGCGTTGGGTAACTTTTCTACTGCTGCCAGTTAGATCTGCAGTGCAGTTCCTCAGCCGCCTCCTACCGTATCGCTTGAAATTTCCTACGCCATTCAGCGACTTGTCGCTACTGTCGCGCCTTGATACAAAGCGCATCTTTCCTCTACCGTCTCACACCACAACATCTTCCCCGGGACTTTCACCGCCCATGCTTCCGGCCCGTTTGCGCACCTTTTTCCTTCCTGCCTGCCTGGCCGCATTGGCGGTGCTGGTCGCGTCATACCACCTGGAAAACATACGGGGGTTGGTGCCATGCCCGTTGTGCTTCAGCCAGCGGCTGCTGCTAGCGGTGTACGCACTGCTGAGCCTGGCGGCGGTGCTGCAGGCACCAGGCACGCAGGGCACCCTCCATTACGCACGGGCGACGCTGGGCTGCACGCTGGCTGGCGCGTTGCTGGCGGCACGGCATGTCTGGTTGCAGGGGGCCAGCGGTGCTATCCCTGTATGCCCGGTACCGATCGGGCGTATGTTCGAGCAATCCTGGAGCGAGGCGGCGCGGCAATTGCTGCTCGGCGGCCCCGAATGCAGCTCGCTGACCTGGAGCTTTCTCGACCTGACGCTGCCTGAGTGGAGCCTGCTGGCCTTCCTGTTGCTGGCCGTGCCGCCCTTGAGTTGCCTGCTGGCGTATCGTTTCCGCACCCTGGCAAGAAGTTGACCTGGAACAAGGCTGGGCCACTAGCGCGACCAATGGCGTATTAACAGGGTATTAAACACTTGTATGAACTTTGTCCGCTGCGTACCTTGATGGGCAGCACGCGCGGGAATAATCTCCCAGCACGCATACCGAAAATACAACTGCTCGATGCCGTCCTGCTGATGTCACCTTTGTGCTGCGCGGTCGTGGTGCGAGGTGCAGCGGCATCTACCCAGAAGGGAAGAGATTGCCATGCTCGATAGTTGTCAGAATGCCCAGGAACGCTGGGGTGGGGTTCACAAGCTGATCGACCGTTGGCTGGATGAGCGCCAGGAACTGGTGCAGGCTTTCCGTGCTTTGCGCGATGTGAAGCCGGCCTTCGCCGACAAGGATACGCACGGGGATTTCTGTGCTCTCCTTGTCGACTACGTTTCGGCGTGGCACTTCGAGGTCAGCGAACAATTGGTCAGTGAAGCCAAGGAATTTGGTGACACGCGCGGTCTGGAGCTGGCCACGCAGATCAATCCTCGCATCGATGACAGTACCCAGATTGCTCTGGCCTTCAACGACCATTGTACAAAAGGTGAGTGCTCGGACCCGGCTCGTTTTGCCGAGAAGCTGACCAAGTTGGGTGCCCTGCTGCACGAGCGCTTCGAACTCGAAGATTGCCTGATCGAAGTGCTGCACAACGCGCACAAGGAAGAAGGCACTGTCGAGGCCTGAAGGTTGGCGTCAGTCGCCAACCGCCAGCAATTCGATCTCGAACACCAGGGGCGTATAGGGTGCGATCAGGTCACCTGCGCCTTCGGCGCCGTAGGCCTGCGCTGACGGGATTACCAGGCGCCATTTGGCCCCGGCGTGCATCTTTGGCAACGCCACCTGCCACCCTTCGATCACCGAATCCAGGCTGAACCACTGGGGCGCCTGGTTCTGGTCGAACACCGAGCCATCCGGCAGCCTGCCCACATAGCGCACCTGCACTTTACCGCCAACTTTGGGCTGCGCGCCTGTGCCTGGCTGCAGTTCACTGTAGAGCACACCTTCCGGTAGTTCGCGTACCCCATAACGGCCACGCTCGTTGGCCATGAAGCGTGTCTCGGCTGCCTGCAACTTCTGCGTGGCGGCGTCACCTTCCTGGGCTTCGTGTTGCTGGAGCACGGCCTGCATACGTGCTTTGTCGAGCTTCAAGGGTTGCCCCTGATAGGACTGCTTCAAGCCTTCGACCAGTGCGTCCAGTTGCAGGCCAGGCATATCCTGGCGCAGACGCTCACCCAGGCTGGCGCCCAGGCTGTAGGCGAGGTCATGGTCGTTGCTGTCGGCCATTGCAACTGGCACCAGCAGGCATAAACCTAATACAAGATATCGAGGCAATGCCCTGACTCCCAAATATCAGCAATGATTAATTCAGCAACTACACTTTCACGCAGCTGCAAGATAACAACTTTGCCCAGGCATGCAACGCGGCGTAAATATTACTGTCAACATGCCCTAGCGGCGGTAGCAGCAGAAGCATAGTATGAGCCGCAATCTCGTCAGCCAGGAGGTAAACCATGTCGGCCAAAAAGAAGCCAGTAAGTACGCCGTTACACCTGCTCCAGCAACTTTCGGGCAGCCTGCTCGAACACTTGGAAGATGCCTGCTCGCAAGCGCTGGCTGATGCGGAAAAACTGCTGGCCAAACTGGAAAAGCAGCGTGGCAAGGCCCAGGAAAAATTACACAACGGGCGCCTGAAATTGCAGGATGCCGCCAAGGCAGGCAAAGCCAAGGCGCAGTCCAAAGCGCAAAAAGCCGTTGGTGAACTTGAAGGGCTGCTCGATGCCCTCAAGGAACGTCAAACCCAGACCCGCTCTTATATCCAGCAGCTCAAGCGCGATGCTCAGGACAGCCTCAAGCTGGCCCAAGGTGTAGGCAAGGTTCGCGAAGCAGCCGCCAAAGCCCTTGACCAGCGCGCCGCCAAAACCACCAAGCCTGCCGCTGCCAAGCCAGCTGCCAGAACCACTGCCGCCAAACCTGCCGCGAAGCCAGCTGCCAAGGCTACCGCTGCAGCCAAACCTGCCGCCAAGCCAGCTGCCAAAACCGCTGCTGCTGCCAAGCCAGCCGCTAAACCGGCTGCCAAGGCTACTGCTGCTGCAGCCAAACCTGCCGCCAAGCCAGCTGCCAAGGCTACTGCTGCAGCCAAACCTGCCGCGAAGCCAGCTGCCAAGGCCACTGCTGCAGCCAAACCTGCCGCGAAGCCAGCTGCCAAGACTACTGCCGCAGCTAAACCCGCCGCCAAGCCAGCTGCGAAGACTACTGCTGCAGCCAAACCTGCCGCGAAGCCAGCTGCCAAAGCGGCTGCTGCTGCCAAACCCGCAGCGAAGCCAGCTGCCAAAGCGACTGCTGCCGCTGCCAAACCTGCAGCCAAGCCAGCGCCAGCCAAAGCCGCTGCCGCGAAACCAGCTGCGAAACCAGCGGCCAAGCCTGCTGCCGCCAAGGCTCCTGCACGGCCGGCCGCCAAGCCATCTGCCGCCAAGCCTGTTGCCAGCAAGCCAGCCGAAGCCAAACCTGCTACGCCAGCCGTCAGCACCCCGGCCGCAGCAACCAACTCGGCCACCCCGGCCGCTTCGGCAGCACCGTCGGCACCTGCCAGCACCCCGGCTCAGGCACCGTCTTCGGCGTCCTGAAGCGCAGCCGCCGCGACGCGCAACAGATCCAGCGCGTCGTGGTGTCGGGCAGGCTCCGGCGCCAGCCGGGCCAGCCAGTCGTCCGTGGGCTCATCGGAGTCCGCGGGCCACTGTCGCGAGCATTCCTGCATACGCGCGAGCAGCGCTTTTTCTGCCTGTAATTCCAGCCCCTTCACCTGCTCACGCAACGCCGCCAGTTGCGTATCACCCGACGCTGACGCTCGCCATTGCTGGCGCAGGCTGCGTAACGGGCCCACCACTTCCCGCTGCCAGGGCTCGGCAATGTCGTGCAGGGCTTGCGCGCGCGCGTCCAGCAGGGCCACGCCACGTGCCTGCAGCCAGGTGGCGCACAGCAGCAGGCAGACATCGCCACCCTGCGCCTGTAGTTCAAGGCAGGCCGCTTCCACGCCGGGCCTGGCATACAGGGCCAAGGCGAAATTCCACAGGTCGGTGTGCATGGTTCCACTCGCGCTATGGGCCGAGGAAGCTGGTAGACTCCGCGACCATCATGATCAGACTATCCAACCTCACTTTACAGCGTGGTCCGCAGCGCTTGCTAGACGGCGCCGCCATGACCCTGCACGCCGGTCACAAGGCCGGCCTGATCGGCGCCAACGGCGCCGGGAAATCCAGCCTGTTCGCCTTGCTGCGCGGTGAGCTGTCGCCCGATGGTGGCGATTGCCTGCTGCCCGGCGACTGGCGCATCGCCCACATGCGCCAGGAGGTCGACACCCTCGACCGCCTGGCCGTGGACTATGTGCTCGACGGCGATGCGCGTCTGCGCAAGGTCCAGGCCGAACTGGCCGCGGCTGAGCAGGCTCACGATGGCACCGCCCTGGCGCGCCTGCACAGTGAGCTGGAAGGCGCCGACGGCTATACCGCCGACGCCCGTGCGCGCAAATTGCTGGCGGGCCTGGGCTTCACCAACGAGCAGATGGACCGCCGCGTCGGCGACTTCTCCGGCGGTTGGCGGATGCGCCTGAACCTGGCCCAGGCACTGATGTGCCCGTCCGACCTGCTGCTGCTCGACGAACCCACCAACCACCTGGACCTCGACGCCATCCTGTGGCTGGAAGACTGGCTCAAGGGCTACCCCGGCACACTGTTGCTGATCTCCCACGACCGTGACTTCCTCGACGCCGTGGTCGACCATGTGCTGCACGTCGAGCAGCGCAAGCTGAACCTGTACAAGGGCGGCTACTCCGCCTTCGAGCGCACCCGTGCCGAACGCCTGGCGCAGCAGCAGCAAGCCTACGAGAAGCAGCAGGCACAGCGCGCGCACATGGAAAAGTACATCGCCCGCTTCAAGGCCCAGGCCACCAAGGCCCGTCAGGCACAAAGCCGGATCAAGGCCCTGGAGCGCATGGAGGAGCTGTCGGCGGCGCATGTCGACTCGCCGTTCGACTTTGTCTTCCGCGAGTCGCAGAAAATCTCCAGCCCGTTGCTGAGCCTGTCCGAAGGCTGCCTGGGTTATGGCGACAAGGCCATCCTCGACAAGGTCAAGCTGCAGCTCACCCCGGGTGCGCGCATTGGCCTGCTCGGGCCTAACGGTGCCGGCAAGTCGACCCTGATCAAGAACCTTGCGGGTGAGCTGGAACCGTTGTCGGGCCGCCTGGTCCGTGGCGAGAACCTGGCGGTTGGCTACTTTGCCCAGCACCAGCTGGACTCGCTGGACGACAAGGCCAGCCCGCTGCTGCACCTGCAGCGTATTGCCCCCACCGAGCGCGAGCAGACCCTGCGCGACTTCCTCGGTGGCTTCGACTTCCATGGCGCCCGCACTGACGAGCCGGTGGTGAATTTCTCCGGTGGCGAAAAGGCCCGCCTGGCGCTGGCGCTGATTGCCTGGGAACGGCCGAACCTGCTGCTGCTCGACGAACCGACCAACCACCTGGACCTGGAAATGCGCCTGGCGCTGACCATGGCGTTGCAGGAGTTTGCCGGTGCCGTGGTGGTGGTGTCGCACGACCGTCACCTGCTCAAGAGCACGACCGACGACTTCCTGCTGGTGGCCGATGGCAAGGTCGAAACCTTCGACGGAGACCTGGACGACTACAGCCGCTGGCTGGTCGAGTACCGCCAGCGCAGCGCGCCGGCCAGTACGGCCCCGGTCAACCCGGACAAGACCGACAAGAAAGCCCAGCGCCAGGCTGCCGCAGCCTTGCGCCAGCAACTGGCCCCGCACAAGAAGGCGGCCGACAAGCTGGAAACCGAGCTCAACCAGGTGCACGTGCAACTGGCCGAAATCGAGACCGCGCTGGGTGACGGTGGCCTCTACGAAGCGGCGCGCAAGGACGAGTTGCGTGACCTGCTGGCGCGCCAGACCAAGCTCAAGCAACGCGAAGGCGAGCTGGAAGAAGCCTGGATGGAAGCGCTGGAAACCCTCGAAAGTATGCAGGCCGAGCTCGAGGCGCTGTCCTGATGGAGGAACTGCGTTCGCTGCTGCCAGGGCAATGGATGGACACCTTCTGGCTGGGCTTGCAGATTCTGTTGATCCTGGTGGCGGCCTTCGTCCTGCAGCGCATCGTTGCTCGCGGGTTGAGCCGCCTGGGCCAGCGTTACCCGCTGCCACCAGAGCTGCTGGTACCGGTGCGTGGCGGCCTGCGCTGGCTGATCATGGGCAGCGCACTGCTGTTCGTGCTGGAGCGCCTAGGCGTTTCGGCGACCGTGCTGTGGACGGCGCTGTCCGGCTTTGTCGCGGTGGCGGCGGTGGCCTTCTTCGCCATGTGGAGCGTGCTGTCCAACCTGCTGTGCGCGGTGCTGATCTTCACGGTCGGGCCGTTTCGCATTGGTGATGTGGTCGAACTGGTCGACACCCTGGACAAGCCGGGCGTGAAAGGCCGGGTGATCGCGATCAACCTGCTGTTTACCACCCTGCTGGAAATGCCCGAAGCGGGCGGTGCGCTGGTGCAGGTGCCCAATAGCCAGTTCTTCCAGAAGTCGGTACGGCGCTGGCGCGGGGCTGAGGTGCAGGCCCTGCACAAAGACACAGCTGCCGAAGCTGACTGAAGCTGTATTGGCCCCTTCGCGGGCATGCCCGCTCCCACAGGTATCCCACAGGGTCTGAAAACTGCACAGTACTTGTGGGAGCGGGCGCGCCCGCGAAGAGGCCGGTACAGGCAATAGAAAATCCATCAGAAATCGCTGGTTATTTTTTCACCAAAACCTTAGCTTAACCTTTTGCAACAAGTGTTCGAGCGAGGTGTGTGATGTCGATGGAAGTATGGTTGGGCTTCTTTGCCGCCTGTTGGGTGATCAGCCTGTCACCCGGTGCCGGGGCGATTGCCTCGATGTCCAGCGGCCTGCAATACGGCTTCTGGCGTGGTTACTGGAACGCCCTGGGCCTGCAACTGGGCCTGATTGTGCAAATCGCCATCATTGCCGCCGGCGTCGGCGCCATCCTGGCCGCCTCGGCCACGGCCTTCCAGGTCATCAAATGGTTCGGCGTCGCCTACCTTGTCTACTTGGCCTACAAGCAATGGCGTGCCTTGCCGATGGACATGTCCGATGAGTCCGGCGTGCGCCCTATCGGCAAACCGCTGAGCCTGGTGTTCCGCGGGTTCCTGGTCAACGTCAGCAACCCCAAGGCGCTGGTGTTCATGCTGGCGGTACTGCCGCAGTTCATCAACCCGCATGCACCGCTGTTGCCGCAGTATGTGGCAATCACCGTGACCATGATCACCGTGGACATGCTGGTGATGGCGGGTTACACCGGTTTGGCTTCGCGGGTGTTGCGCCTGCTGCGTACCCCCAAGCAGCAGAAGCGCCTTAACCGGACTTTTGCCGGGTTGTTCATTGGGGCGGCGACCTTCCTCGCTACCCTGCGTCGCGCGCCGATCTGATCGGGCCATACAAACACGGACTCTGTAGGAGCAGCCTTGTGCTGCGAAGAGGTCATTGCAGCCGAAGGTGATCTTTAGCCTTACCGGCCTCTTCGCAGCACAAGGCTGCTCCTACAGGGATTGTGTAGCGGCCTTTATTTGTTCTGCTTGTCTACCAACCCCGTCAGCAAGTCCACCGGCATCGGGAAGACAATAGTCGAGGTCCTGTCTCCCGCAATCGCCCCCAGCGTCTGCATATAGCGCAACTGCATCGCCCCAGGCTCCTTGCCCAGCATCTGCGCAGCCTGCATCAGCTTCTCTGACGCCTGCAATTCCCCTTCGGCATGGATCACCTTGGCCCGCCGTTCGCGTTCGGCCTCGGCCTGCCGGGCGATGGCGCGGACCATCGATTCGTTGAGGTCGACATGCTTGATCTCGACGTTGGCCACCTTGATGCCCCAGGCATCGGTTTGCGCGTCCAGCACCTGGCGAATATCCGCGTTCAGTTGCTCACGTTCGGCCAGCAGCTCATCCAGCTCGTGCTTGCCCAGCACCGCACGCAGCGTGGTCTGGGCCAACTGGCTGGTCGCCACCAGAAAGTCCTCCACCTGGATGATCGCCTTTTGCGGGTCGAGCACGCGGAAGTAGAGGACCGCGTTGACCTTGACCGAGACGTTGTCGCGGGTAATTACATCCTGTGGGGGTACATCCAGCACCACCGTGCGCAGGTCGACCCGCACCATTTGCTGTATCACCGGGATCAGCAGGATCAGCCCCGGCCCCTTCACCTGCCAGAAGCGCCCCAGCTGGAACACCACGCCGCGCTCGTATTCGCGCAAAATGCGAAACGCCGACAGCAACAGCATCGCCAGCACGATCAGCACGGCACCAAAACCCAGTTGCATGAACATGGTTATTCTCCTCGCGCCGCAGGCGCGGCGGCGCTCACGTCCAGCATCACGCCATGGCGCGCGGTCACCCGCACGTTCTGGCCAGCTTGCAGCGGCGTTGCGCACTGTACTTGCCATTCCTCGCCCTGGGCCAGTACCACACCACGGAACGGGTTGCCTGCCATCACTTGGGTGACGGTGACCAGGCTGCCGACCAGCCCCGCGTCACCGCTGACCAGCGCCCGTTGGCGTGCCTTGAAGGCCATGCCCAGCACCCCGCCGATCAACAGCGCCGAGAGCACTGCCAGGGTACCGATCAAAGCCAGCGGGATGCCGAAGCCGGGTGCGTCAGTGTCGATCAGGATCAGCGCGCCGACCACAAAGGCAACGATGCCGCCAAACCCGACCACGCCGAAACTGGGCAGGAAGGCTTCGGCGATCATGAAAGCGATGCCCAGCAAGATCAGCGCCACCCCGGCGAAGCTCACCGGTAACAGCTGCAGGGCGTAAAGTGCCAATAGCAGGCAGATGCCGCCGACCACGCCTCCCACGGTAGAGCCGGGGCTCATGAATTCAAACAACAGGCCGTACACGCCGACCATGATCAGGATCAGCGCGACGCTGGGGTTGGTGATGACCGCCAGTACCCGGGTGCGCCAATCCGGCAGGTGCTCCACCAGGCTGGCGCCGGCTGTCTGCAACTGGTGTGGCTGGCCGGCGGCCTCCAGCGTTTTGCCGTCGAGTTTGCTCAGCAGGGCAGGCAGGTCGTCAGCTACCTGGTCGATCACATTCAGCCGTAAGGCTTCGCTGGCAGGGAGGCTGACGGCCTCGCGCACGGCCTTCTCCGCCCAATCGGCATTGCGCCCGCGCAGCAGCGCCAGGCCGCGGATGTACGCAGCGGCGTCGTTGACCTGCTTGCGGGCCAGGGTTTCATCATCGCCACCCTTGGCCTTGTCGTCTTTGGGCGCACCTGGGGGGCCGCCAATCTGTACGGGCGTGGCGGCACCCAGGTTGGTCCCGGGGGCCATCGCGGCAACATGGCTGGCGTAGAGAATATAGGTGCCGGCGCTGGCAGCGCGGGCACCGCTGGGGGCCACGTAGGTGGCAACCGGCACGGGGCTGGCGAGAATCGCCTTGATCATCTGGCGCATGGCGCTGTCCAGGCCACCTGGGGTGTCCATGCGGATCACCACCAGTTGCGCGCCCTGGGCCTGGGCCTGGTCGAGGCTGCGTACCAGGTAGTCGGCGCTGGCCGGGCCAATGGCATCATCGATGCCCAGCACCCACACCGCACCGGGCGCTGCCTGGCCACCTGGCGTGATGCCAAGCAGCAACAGCAGCAATAGCCAGCGCCAGCAGCGGGCGATCACCTGTCGTCACCTCGTTTGCCCGTATTACACAAGTTTAGCCCTGGCTGGCGCTAGCCGGCCTAAAATTGCAGATTGGGGGGCAAAACCGGAGGTGCATCATGCGTATGGCAAAGACCCTGCAGGCCCGCCTGGACAAGGCCAACTGCGACTACGACATCATTCCCCATCCACACTCGGCCACCAGCCTGGAGTCGGCCCGTACGGCCGGCGTGCCCGCCGAGCGGGTCGCCAAGTCGGTGATGCTCGATGACCGTCATGGCAACTACATCATGGCCGTGCTACCGGCCAACCGGCACCTGGACATGACCAAGGTGCGCATGTCCGGGGCTTGGCACCTGACCCGCGAAAGCGGCCTGCCGAGCCTGTTCGGCGACTGCGAACGCGGCGCCGTGCCGGCCCTTGGCGACGCTTACCAGATAAAAATGTTGCTCGATCCGAGTCTTACTCGCCAGGGTGATGTCTACCTTGAGGCGGGTGACCACGATCACTTGATCCACATGAGTATGGAGCAGTACATGAAATTGGTGCCGCACGCCGAAGTGCGCGAGCTGTGCTGATGTTTTCACACCAATGCCAGACGGGCGTCGTGGACGGCCTGCCTGGCGCTCAGGAGGAACCATGGAAGCGCCGATCCATCCCTTTGCCGACCTGTTCAAGCAGTTGGGCTTGCCCGACGATCCCGAGAGTATCGATCAGTTCATCACCAGCCATTCTCCGCTGAAGAACGAGATAAAGCTGGTTGATGCGCCGTTCTGGACCGACTCGCAGCGTGCTTTTCTCAAGGAAAGCATCATTGAAGATTCCGATTGGGCCGTGCCCTTCGATCAACTTAACGAAGCGTTGCGCCGCCCCCGAAAATAAAGCGCCGAGCGGCACCTGACGAGTGATTGGCCGTTGCTATGCTCAGGAAAACAATAAGGGGATAGCGCGATGAAAGATCCCTATGCACCAGGTTTCTGGTGCTCCGTGACGATCCTGGGCACCCTGACGGCCAGTTACTTCTATGGCATCAGGCAGACGCAACAGATGAACCAGGCGGTGCACTTCCTGTATGCGGCTGCCGCTGTCACCGTGGCGGTGGTATTGGTGGCGCTGACCTGGATCGCCTGGCAGCAGTTGCACCTGAACAAGCGCGAAGTGATTCAGGGACGAACGTTGCTCACCATCTGGAACACCAAGGTGGCGCTACGCCGCGTCGAGACGGTATTCGACCGCTACTTCTGGGGCAGCTACTGGCATTCGGGGCGTACGTTCGAAGAGGTCATGGGCGAGCTCAAGGGCACGCCGCTGGAGCAGAGCCTGGATGCGCTGAAGCGCCAGTGCCGTGTACTCGACCGTGAAATCCATGACCACCATCACCATTGGCTGGCCAACGCTCGCGACCTGTCCAGCGTGGCCCAGGCCATGGCCCGGGAACGCTACCAGCTGGACCTGGGCGAGCCCACCTGCAGTGGCAATGGCAATACTGCTGTGCTCAACCGTGACCTGGAGGTGCTGGTGTACACCTGGTCGGCGCGCTTGCGCAGCTTCGACCATCAACTGGACGAGCTGGAGCGCGCCTACCACTAAGGGGCTTCATTCGCCGCGGATGTACTGCTCCAGCTGCTGAATCAGGCTGGCCTGTTCGGTGATGGTTTCCTTGACCAGGTCGCCGATCGACAGCAGGCCGAGCAGCTTGCCGTTGTCGACCACCGGCAGGTGACGCAGGTGACGGTCGGTCATCAGGTTCATGCAGAAATCGAGCTTCTGCTTGGGCTCCACGGTGACCACGGGTGCACTCATGATTTCGCGGACCGGGGTGGCGGCGGAAGAGCGGCCCTTGAGTACCAGTTTGCGCGCATAGTCCCGTTCGCTGACGATACCCACCACCTGGTTGCCCTCGACCACGGGCAACGCACCGACGTTTTTCTCCGCCAGCACTTTCAGGGCGTCGAGCACCGAGTCATCCGGGCCGATGGTGTAAACGGTCTGGTGCTGGGACTTGGTCTTGAGGAGTTGTTCGACGGTCTTCATACGGGCCTCTGCGGGTGAAAAAAGCGCTGTCTCGGAGTAACTAAAGCATCCGGCACGGCGCTCTGCACGGCAATGCAGGAAACGGCATGGAGTCGATTGAAAAACGTCATCAGCCGTCATTGCGCCTACGGGCAACCGGTCGCGGCCACCTCCTGGCTCGCTTCCTTGAGTGCCGCGGCCACAGCAGCGGCATCGTTGGCGGTATACACCCGCCCGCCGGTGTTGCTGGCTGCGCAGTTGGAGCCGGTGCTGGCGCTGATGTTTACCACGTTGATGCGCAGGCGCGGCTGGTTTTTGGCGATCTGTTCCGACACGCTGCACACACTGGTACCGCAACTGTCCCGGCCATCCACGAACATCACGATCACGCCATCCCGGTCACGGCCGTTCATCTTGCTGGCGGCTGCTTGCAGGCTGATACCCAGCCCCGTCCCGCCACGTGCGTTCAGGTCGGCCACCCGCTTGACCAGGTCTTCGCGCTGGCCATGGCCAAAGACCCCGTGGTCCACCGGGCTGCGGCAGCCGTCGAAGGTGACCAGGCGCATGTCCACGGCCTTGTCCAGGTCGCCGATCACCGCGGTCAGCGAGCTTTTCGCCACGTCCATGCGGGTGAGCCGTTGCGGCTGGTTGTTGGCCAGCAGTTCGTCAACGTAAGGAATGCGGGCCAGCAGGCCGATGTACCAAGGGTCATCTTCCTTTTTCACCCTGATGCGCTGGTCCATGGAGCCCGAGGTGTCCAGCACCACCGCAAATTCCGACGCCTGGAAGGCGCCCCCCGGGGTACAGATTGCAGTCTGCGTATAGCCCTGCCAGCGCTGGTACAGCACAGGCCAGCTGCTGTACAGCCAGTAGAGCAGGAGCAGTAACAGGCCAAACAGCAGCCAGGGCCACAGGCGCAGGCGGCGGCGTTCGGTCATCACCACGGTTCGTGTCCGGGTGGGCTTGGGGGTTGGTGCGGGTTTTGGCTTGGCCGGCGCTGGCTGTAGCGGTGCCGGAGGTGGCGACACCACAGGCGGCGCAGCGACAGGTGCCGGCTGCCCCCAGCGAATCACCAAGGGTTCGTCGTTGATGCTGTACAGGTTGGCAAGGTCGGGTCGGCCGATCAGTGTGCGCAACGCTTCGGCTGCGGGCGCCTGGCCGCGCCGTTGCAGCTCATCGGCCAATTGGCTGACGGCTGCCTGGCGCTCTTCATAGCGCTTGAGCAAGGCAGCCTGCTGCTCTCGGCCGAGGGTGGCATACAGATGCGGTTGCCCCTCCAGTTCAGACCACCATTCCAGCACACCGTCGCGGCCCTGCCGGGGTATTGCGTACAGGTGAGCGATGCCCGGCGGAAAGTGCTGGCGGATCAACGCCACCCTGAGTTCAAGCGCGCTGGCAGCATCCTGGCTGGCGTGGGTGTCGCGGTTTACCCTTTGCATGTCTTGTCCTAGTCGCAATCGGCTGTGCTGGAGACTTCCTGGCTGGCAAGCTTGATGGCAGCGGCAACCTGCCCGGCATCGCTGGCGGAATAGATGCTCCCACCCGTACTCTCGGCGACACAGCTGGCCAAATTGCTGTTGCTGATGTCGACCAGATTGACGCGCAACCTCGGCTGCTCGCGGGCAATCCGCTGCGCCACTGCACACACGTCCTGTTCACAGCCGTCGGCACCGTCGATGAACATCAGGATCACCCCATCGCGGTCGCGACCGTTCATTGTTTTGGCCGCCACATCAAGGCTGGCCGCCAGGGCGGTGCCATCATTGGGTACCAGTGCCTGAATACCTTTGATCAATGCCGGGCGCTGGGCCAGGGTGAACACGCCGTGGTCCAGCGGCGCGCGGCAGCCATCGAAGGTCACCACGCGCATATCCACCGCCGGGTGCAGGTCGTTGATCAGGTGGGTCAGGCTGCTCTTGGCCACGTCCATACGCACCGGGGCGCGGGTAAGTTGCGCGACACGCTGCTGATCGATGTTCGGGTCGTCATTGATGTGCTGGAAGAACCATTGTTCGTCTTCAAGGGTGGTGGCGACGTTGAGTAGCATCGAGCCCGAGGTGTCGAGCACCACGGAAAATTCGGGCGGCTGTATGCGGGTGTCTTTCACGCAGGCGAAGGGCGTGGCGGGGCGGTTGCCAAGCCAATGCTGCAGGTAGGGCCAGCCGAACCACAAGGCCAGGGCCAGCAACAGCAGGCCGAGCAGTGGCAACAAGAACCATGGCAGCCATACCCAGCGCCGACGTACCACGGGCGCGGGGCGTGGCGGCAGCGGTGCGGGCGACGGCTTGACCGGGGCAGGTTCGGCCCAGCGCACGACCAGCGGTTGGCCGTTGATGCTGTACAGGTTGTTCAGGTCGGCAGGCCCCATGAGCTTGCGCAGCAGCGCAGCATCATTGGCCTGGCCCAGGCTTTCCAGTTTGCTTACCAGCTGGTGTACGGCTTCCTGGCGCTCGTCGTAGAGGCGCAGCAACGCGGCCTGTTGCTCGGCGCCGAGGTCATGGTATCGGTGCGGTTGGCCTTGCAGTTCCGACCACCATTCGCGCAGGCCATCCTTGCCGTTGCGTGGGGTGGCAAACAGATGAGCGATGCTCGGCGGAAAATGCCTGACGATGATCGCCATGGCCTGTTCGAGCACCCGCAGGTCGTCCTTGGCGGGGCTGGTGTCGCGGGTGACCCGCTGCATGTGGATATCCTGAAAAGATTCGGCAGCCGAAGCTGCCGATGAGGTTTTACTCGTAACCCAGGCTCAGTTGAAGGCGGCTGACCTGTTGTTGAAGGGCCGCGAGCTTCTGCTTGCGGGCTTCGATCTGGGCGTTGCTGGCATTTTGCGAGGGTGCGGCCTGGTTAGCCTTGAGCTGTTGCTCCAGGCCGGCGATCTGCTTTTGCACATCGCTCTTGTTGCCATGGCGCGCCTTGAGCGTGCCCAGTAGGTCGTTCAACGATTTTTCCAGGCTGGCCTGCTGCCGTTGCTGGCTTTGCAGGTCCTGGCGGGTCGAGGCCTGCAGTGCACTCAGTTGTGCGTACACTTCGTTGAACTGGCGGTTCTGCTCCTTGGCGCTGAGCAGCTCCTGTTCGCTGTTGCGTACACCCTCGGCATAACCTCCGCCGTAATCGCAGTTGAGCTTGCCGATCAGGCTGGCGCTGCTGTCGGAGGCATTGCACTGGGAGGCAGTGGTCGCACAACCGGCAAGGCTGGCCAGCAGTGCCAGGCACAGGCAGTTACGTAGAAACATGGCGTGCACTCCTTCAGCCCAGGGTGATTGCCGAACGCTGGCTGTAGAGGCCATCGACCTCCTGCTGCAGCGAGGCGACCTTGGTGTTCATCTTGGTGATCTCGGCTTCGACCTTTTGCACTTCGGCCTGGCTGGCGCCGCCATCACGTTCAAGCTTGGCCACCTGCTGGTATTCGTTAACGCGTTTTTTCATGTTGGTCAGGTCTTTGCGCATCAACCCGATGTTCTGGTCGATGTTGGCGATATCCCGCTGGGCCTTGGCCTTGTCCAGGGTCTTGGCTTTCATGCTCTGCTGGATGCTGGCAATTTGTTGCTTGTCGTCGTTGATGACGCGTTGCAGCGTATCGCTGCGCTGTGCGACCTTGGCGGTTTCACCCTGCACTTCGGTAGTCATCGCGTTCAGGCGCTCGGTGGTATCGGCATATTTCGCCCGGCGCTGATCAAGGTAGTAGTTGGCGCCCATGGCCACACCGCACGCGCCGACACCGGCGATGATCGAGCAGGCTGCCTTATTGCCGGAGTTGGACAGCATGCAGGCAAGAATGCCAGCGCTGGCTGCGATGGCACAGGCCTGGAAGCCCGATGTGGTAAAGAACTTGGCATCGTTGCCGCTGGTCAGGCGCGGGTCGACAGTACCCTGGCTACCGGTCATCGAGCTACCGGTATTGGCACAACCGGTAACGGCCAGGCAAGCAGCCATCAGCAGACCCAACCAAGGGTTGATACGGGTGGATGTAGGGAAGTTCATGGTGGCTCCTGGATGTCCTTGGGTCAGTGTGCGACGGTCTTGCAGCTGTTCAGCCATGCGTTGGCATCAATCTTCTGTGTCTTGAGGAACGACATCTGGTTGGCCCAGTGGGTACGCAGGTAGGGCGACAGGTCCTTGAGGTTCTTGTTGGCTTTGAACGAACCGTCCAGCACCGGCACCTGGGCTTCGAGCAGGTCCTTGCCGTACAGCGAACCCGACTCCACCAGGGAGCTGGCGTAGTAGCGGCTGAGCTTGTGCAGGCGCTCCTGCTGCTCTTCGAGCTTGACCTTGCGCACGCCACAGGTCGGGTCTTCTTCGCCGGCCTTGCAGTTGCTGGCGTAGTTTTTCTGCAAAAAGTCCAGGTACTGGCCGTCGTCGAGCATCTTGGTGCACAGGAAGGCGCCAAGGTTGAGGCTGGCGCGAATCGCCTGGTCTCGGGCTTCCTGCTGCTGCTGGTTGCTGGCGCGCAGTTGGTTCTCGACGGTCTTGAGCTGGTTCTTCAGGGCTTCGTCTTCCACGTTGGAAGCAAGCTCTTCCAGCGCCTTGACGGTGCCTTTCTGCTTGCTTTCGGCAGCCGGTTGATCGCTGCCCAGGTTGCTCCAGCTCTTCTCGATGTTTTTTACCCGGTCGCGCGAGGTGAGGGTCGGGGAAACCATGGCCAGGCGCAGGCCGTTGGTTTTCTTGGCCACTGCACCCTCGGCGTTGTAGTACGGCTCTTCCTGGCGCAGCGAGGTGCGCAGGTCGCTTTCGCTGGTCAGGTAGTTGCCACCGCGCACCACATAGCCACCGGCCTGGCCGTGCTGGCGGTCGAGCTTGTTCAGGCGGAACGGCTCGAACATCATCTCGCTCGCATTGCCGAGCATGTCATGCAGGCCCAGCGGGTTGGGCTTGAGCAGCCCGCTCAGCTGCAACTGGCCGTTGGCGGACTGCGCGCCGGCGAACCACTCGTAGGCATTCAGGCCTTCGGGCATGGGGTAGCGGCCATCGCGGAACTCGGCCGTGCTGACTTGCAAACCGCCACGCGCGGCGAACTCCCACTCCACCTCGGTTGGCAGGCGCAAGAAGCCTTGGGCGCCATCTTCGCGGGGCAGCTTGTCGGCTGCATTGGCACGCAACCAGCGGTTGTACTTGTCGGCAGCCTGCAGGGCGTCCAGCCACGACACCGATACAATCGGCAGGCGCTGCTTGTTGGAGGCGGTCGGGCAGGTTTCGTCCATCAACGCCTTGTACTGCAGCTGGCTCATCTCGTATTTGGCCAGCAGGTAGTAGCGCGACTTCTCACCTTTGGCACTGGTGAAACTGCCGGCAATGAACGCCGGGCGGGTCTGCTCGACATAGCCCCACTCGGCGCTGTCCTGGCCGATGTTGATGGGGTAGTCGTCCAGCGGGCCGGCCACCGGGATCATCACCTTGCGAAACACCATGGCGCCGTCACACGGCATGGGCAGCACCACGTCATCGGCGTCGGCCATGGGGTTGTAGTATTTCTCTTCCCAGGTCGCCGCTGTGGCTTGCAGCGCAAAGCCGAGAGCAAGTGGCGCCAGAAGCAGGCGGCTGTAGGCTTTAGAGTTCACGCAGGCTCTCCGCAGGTTGTATGCGTATGGCACGCAAGGCGCCGATCAGGGCGACCAGGCCGGCGACCAGGAAGGCCAGCAGCAGGGCGACCAGGCCATGCCATACGGTGATGTGACAAATGAAGGCGCCGGTTGCCTGGCTGCTGACCAGCAACCGGTCGAACAGCAGGCTCCCGAGGTAGTAGCTGCCAAGGCCGCCCAGGTAGCCCACCAGGCTCAGCACGAGTGCTTGAAGCACCACATAGGCCGATACCGCGAGGCTGCTGAAGCCCAGCAGGCGCAGCACGGCCAGGTGGCGGCGCTTGCGATCGATGTTGGCCACGAAGGCGCCGACCAGCGAGGCGATGCAGCCGATCAGGGCGGCCCCGGCAATAACGCTGAAAATCAGCCCGAGCACGTGGTTGATTGCCTTGACGTTGTTGATTTCTGCCAGGCGGCTGGCGGTTTCGATGCGCTGTTCGTTAAGCCAGCGCTCCAGCGGTGCCACGCTGTCGATGTCCCGCGCATAGACCCGGGCCCGGGCGTAGCCGACGTTCAGGGCATCAAGGGCCTGGCCACTGCTTGCCCCGAGGCTGGCGACCAGATAACCGTCGCGATAGTGTTCCAGCTCCATCAGCAGCTCGGGGCTGACAAAGGCTGCAGGGCGGGCGAAGCGTACCGAGCTGACGATGGCACGCACCTGCAACGTGCGCTCGCCAAGCTCGTTGACTTCGTTCAGGCGCCGGGCAACGCGCAAACGCAGGGTGTCACCGGCCTTGGCGTCGAGGCGTTCGGCGGCACGTTCGCTGAGAATCACCTGGTCGGGCGCCAGCTCACTCAGGTCTGTTGCCAATAAAGGATCGCCGGCCCGGGTAGGGATGACCTCGACGTTGTCGGCGAAGCGGCCGTGTGCGCCCAGCAGGTCGGCCTGGGTGTTCAGCGAGCGGGTCTGGCCGATGGCGAAGCCCACCTCCGGGCGATCCTGCAACCGTTGCAGCCAGGCTTGGTCGAAGTGGCCACTGCTGAGCATCTTGACCTCAAGGTTGCGGGGGTCGCTGAGCAGTTCCTGTTGCAACTGGCTGACCACCCCGTGCTTGAGGCCGAACAGCAACAACAGGGGGGCAATGACGGCGACCAGTGAGGCCGCCATGCATAAGGAAACATTACGGTCGTGCCAGAGATCGGCCAGGGATAACCGTGCCAGCAATGCCAGGCGTTTATGCCACGGGTTCAAAGCGTGTTTCCCCTTGACCGTTGATGGCACCCAGGCGCGGCAGGCCGAAGCGTTCGACCAGTGCCCAGTCGTGGGACACGATCAAGGCGCTCAGCCCTAGCTCAGCCACCAGCTGCAGCAGCAGTTCGAACAGCCGCTCTGCATTGTGCGGGTCGAGCGCGGCAGTGGGCTCGTCGGCCAACAGCACCCGGGGTTCATGGGCGATGGCACGCACGCAGGCTACCCGCTGACGCTCGCCGATGGACAGCGCCTGGGGCAGTTTGCCCAGCAGCGGTGCCAGGCGCAGTGCCTCGACAGCCTTGTCCACCGCCGTGCTGGCAGGTGGCAGGCCGAGCAGGCGGCGTGGCAGCAGGATGTTGTCGCGCACACTGAGAAAAGGCAGTAGCCCGCCGTTCTGCAGCACAAAGCCAAGCTCGCGCGAACGCAATGCCGCCAACGCTGGCTGCTGGTCGCTGGCCAGCAGGCTGGCCACGTCCTGGCGTTGCGGGCCAAGCCTGTAGTGCGTCAGTTGCTCAGGCTTGAGCAGCAGGCCAATGGCTTCCAGCAGTGTGCTCTTGCCGCAGCCGCTCTCGCCCGTGATGGCACGCACTTCGCCGGGTTGCAGGCACAGGGCGTCCAGCCGTACCCGGTGAGCCTGCGATCCTTCGCCTCGAACGACTAGTAGTCCCTTGATATCGAGCATATGGGGTCAGGGCATCATTTCCAGCGGTACCGGGTAGACGTTGTCGCGGCTGTCACTGCCCGGCGCCAGGGCAACCCAGCGGTCGACATCGGCGTTGTAGCGTTGGTAATGGCGCAGCTTGGTGCTCAGGCTGCGGATGAATTTCTCCTGGGCCAGGCCATCCCAGCCCTTCCAGGTTTCTTCGTCCAGGTTCAGCACTTCGCTCTGGTAGGGCAGGTCTTGCAGGTACTCGCCAAGCACGCCCAGGTCTGCCACGCGAGTGGTCGAGCCTTGCTTCAGCTGGTTCGGGTCGGCACCCATGGTCGCGGCAACCGAGCGCAGGCGGGTGAACATTTCGTCTGGCGAAATCATGCCTTCGTTGGCGGCATCCAGGATCTGCTTGAGTACATCGCTCAGGTCGCTGAGTTGGGCCTTGGTCAGCAGGACGCGCACATCGGTGGTCGGCACGTTCTGTTTGATCAGGTCGCGGTCGCTGATCCAGGCCTGGAACACCGGCGGCGCCTGGGTACCGTTGGCCTTGCCCAGGTAGGCCAGCTGCATGGCGTGGCCGATCAGTGCGGCATCCTCGAGCATTTTCTTCTCGGCAGGGTCGGCCTTGGCATTGTTTGCGCTTCCGATGGCCGCCTCGCCCATGTAGGCCGCCCGCACTTGCTGGGTGATGGCGGCAGCCAGGCCGTCGACCTTGCGGCCAAAGGCCTCCACATCGCCGGCATTGACCGGGTAGTACAGCGAGGTGTTGGTACCCGGGTAATTCGACAGGGTACGGTACTGCGCTTCGGCGGAGCTGTGGTTCTTGGCGCCGCTCGGGGTTTTCAGGTGCAGGGTGTACAGGGCCACGCCAGGGTTGCTGGCTTCGATCTTGACCTGTTCGGCGCCAAGGCCGGTGCTCGACAGCTTGTCACCCCCGTCAATGGCGCCGGCATCGGTGATCAGCACCACATAGCGGGCACCAAACTGGCTCCAGTCGATCTGGTCCACGGCAGACATGACACCGGCGTAGGCATCTTCGTTGAACTCGCTGCTGGACACCTTGGCCTGCTTCAGGTCCGCGACCTTGGCCATGAAATCGGCACCGTCTTTCACCGTGTTGGGGTCGGCGTACATCTTGCTGACGTACTCCAGGCCCGGCACGGCCTTGGTGCTGGAACGGTAGGCAACCAGGCCGAACTTGACCTGCTTGCCGAGGTTTTCCTTCTCGATCTGCCCGTACACGCGCTTGATCGCCTCACGGGTGCGATCGATGTACGGGTCCATCGAAATGGTCGAGTCGATGACGAACACTACGGCCGCACTGAACGCCTTCAACTGCTGGTTGGCAGCGGCCTGGGCAGGTGCAGGCGTTGCGGCTGCGGCACTGTCGGCCTTGCTGACCGACGCCACATTGAGGATGCGCGTGCGGAAGCCTTCCTCGGTCATCACTTCTTCGCCGCTGAGCACGGGCAGCAGGTAGAAGTTTTTCTGCAGGTCGACGAAATATTCGGGCTCTTCGGCCAGCACGCCGGGTGCCTCGGTGCCGTGCTTGAGCTTGGCGCGTAGCGGGGCCACATGGCTGACCGGGTCGGGGGCGTTGAGAATGCCCTCGAGCTGGTTGCGTTCCTTGAAGAACATCAGCCGATCACGGTTGGCGGGGTTGGTAAACGCCAGGGTCAGCTGCATTTTCCATTCGACGGTGCAATCGGCAGGCAGCCAGCCGATGCTCTTGCCCTGGGTGTCAGGGCCGACCCGCAGCCACTCGCGGGCGTCAGCCTGGGCGCGTTCGTACACGTAGAAGCGGCTGAAGGTGGGTTGTGCGGCGCCAGGGGCAGCCCCGGCGTTATCGCTCAGCTTGCAGCCCGGCGTGGTCAACACACGCTGGAACAGGGTTTTCTTGCCATCCTGCAGCAGGGGCTTGTCGGCTGCCTGCAGGGCAGGGCTGAGCGACAAGGCCAGCAGCGCGGCGCCAATGCTACGCATCTTCATGGCTTGAGCTCCTCGTAGCGCTGCTTGGCTTCGGCGTTGTTTTCATCGAAGCTGAGGATGGTCTCGTACCAGGAGGCTGCAGTGGCGGCTTCCGGCGCCTTGAAGCAGTTGCTTGGCTGGTGGTACTTGGGGTCGTATTCGTGGGCGTAGGCCGTGGCGATCTGGATGTCACCGGCATTGGCGCGGTTGGCATACAGGCGCTGGGCCACGTCGCACTGGTCGTTGGCCTTGGCCAAACTGATCACCTCAAGCAGCGCTGCGCTGTCCGGTTTGCTCTGGATGCACGACTGCAGGAACGCCAGTGAGGTCTGGCCTTGCATGCTTTCCAGCGAACAAGGTTTGGCCGCGTCGGCCTGTGCGACGGGCTTGTCTTCAGGCGGCACGGCTGCAGGTGCTTCGCCTGCGGTGCGGTTGAACCACCACCAACCGCCCCCGGCGGCAAGCGCCAGCAGGATCAGGGCCAACAGGGGCAGCAGCCACTTCTGGCCTTGCTTGGCAGGCGCCTTCGGCGGCGGAGCAACAGGTGCCGGCTGGGGGTCTGGCGCGGCTTCGGGCTCGGGTTCTGGCGCCACTGCCGGAGCAGGCTCAGGGGTGGTCACCGCAGGTGGCTCGACAATCACCGTCGCGCTGGGCAAGGGTGCCGGGGGCGGCGATTTCTCCAGCGCTGGCCCAGACTCGACAGACGCGATGATGGCGCTGTTGATACGCACCATGCCAAGGTCGCTGCGCCCGGTCTGCGGGTTGCTGACCTCGATGCGAAAGGTGGCGGTACCGCTGGCTTGCAGCAATGGGTTGATCAGGTTGGGGCCGATCCGCGTTTCGATGGCCGGGGCGCCTGCGACAGCATTCATGCCATCCAGGCGGAACCAGTGAGCCACTTTGGCCCAGTGCCCGCCATCATGAAGAAACTCGTGGGACTGGCTACTTTGCAGAGAGCATTGCAGCCCTTCGCTGGTGCCTTCCCAGCCGGTGATCCGCAACAGGCCTTGGCCTGGTGTGTTCACGTCCAGTGGCAGCACATCAACTCTGATACCCATTGCAATCAACTCGCTTGAAAGGTGTTCAGCAGCACCGCCAACTGGCGTCGCTGCTCGGTGGTGATTTCCGGGTCCGCGCCACTCTTGGCGTTTTCCTGGGTCAGCCAGGCCAGGCTCGACAGCCAGTCGATCTGGAAGCTCTGCTCCTGGTTGGACGGCTCTTTCGGGAGCACTGGCAATTCGCCCTGGGCGAAGGTCTGGTAGGCGCCGAATACGGGTTGGCCCTCACCCAGCAGGGCGGTCGGGCGCTCGCTGACAGGTTTGCCCAGCAGGTCGAACCAGGACAGGAAGTCCCGCATGGCCAGTTGCACGGTCAGGACCTGGCGCTGGACTATCTGGTCACGGCGCACGCCGTTGAAAATCCGGCGCATGACGGCGGCATCCAGTTGTTCGATGAAGGCCGGTCGGCGTACTGCACTGACCAGTTCCTCGACCAGGGCCTCGACCACTTCGCGGCTCATGCGCAGGCTGCTCAGGTGCAGCGGTTGCGTACCCAGCTCGCGCATATGCTTGATCCACGCCTTCAGCGCCGCGCGTACAAAGCGTTGCTCGGCGTTGAGGCGCTTGGCCACAGGCTTGGGGGCAACTGCTGGCGTTGCCGAGGCAGTGTTGCCGAACACGTTGCCGAAGTTGAGTGCCGGGGCCTTGTTGGCCGGGGCCCTGACGGCGGGTTCCGGCTCTTCGCCGGCCTCGCCGTCAATGCCGTCGATGTCGTACACACCGCCCAGGTACAGCTCACGCAGCTGTTCTACAGGTACCTGCAAGGCATGGATCAGTTCGCTGATCGCGTCCGGGTCGGCGCCCAGGTTGTCGAGCAGGTACTGGGTTTTTTCACGTTTCTTGTTCAGCAGTTGCTCGAAGTCTTCCTCGCGCCAGGTGTTCAGGCCGTGGTCCAGCAGGTCGGTGCGGCACTGTTCCAGCTGCTCTTCGATACGCGCCAGCTTGAAGTCCAGGTCATTGATCGACGAGAAGCTGGTGCTGAAACGGCTGATCCCGCCATCGTTCAACGTCATCATGGCATCGAAGGCGGCACCGGTATTGGCTATATGGCGGTTGGCCGCCGGCAGGTCGACAACGTATTGCCGGAGCTGTTTGATATCGTCGACGTAGCGCTCGATCACGCGCAGCTCCTGGTCTTGCTCGTCACGCTCGATGAACGCGGTTTCTTTCAGGCGTGGCTTGCGGACCATGTAGGTATTGTCGAACGGCTTGCCGACGGACCATTCCTTCATCCACTCCTGGCTGCCAAAGCGCTCGATAATGGTGATTTTCATCAGCCGCTCGGCGGCCTTGAACTTGTGCGCGTCATCTTTGCCAAGTTCGAGGTTGGCCCAACCGTCACACATGGTCAGGGCCCAGATCAGGCCTGGCGCGCGCTGGCCCCGCTCTTTCGGGGTTGCGCCCTGGGTATTGTGGATCCAGCGGGTCAACACTGGGCCAACACTGATGACATCGCTCTGCTTCACGCTGCTTGTGCAGATGACCAGAGCATTCATCTCTTGCGCTTCGCTGTAACGCTCGAAAAGATAGGCAACCTTGCCGCGCAGGATCAGGTTCCAGTACGGATGGACTTCGTCAGCGGACTCTTTCAAGGCCGCCTCATCAACCGACAAGTATTTATTGCGAGTGCGGTAGCCGGGGAAGTCGAGAATGTCGACGCCATGGGCGACCGAGGCAGTTGGCTTGGTCCGCAAGCAGAAGTTCACTTCTACCGCCAGTGCCGCCAGCTGCGCTACGGAGATACTGACGCTGGTATGTACCTTGCCGTCTCTGCCCGGCAGAACATTGACTTGCACGTCGTGTCTAGTGCCCAGGCGGCTGAGCAGGTCTACACCCATGATGTTGTAAGGCGTTGCCGTAACGCTGATATTTTCCTGCTTGAACACGCTGATGGGCGCATGTAGCGTTTCGACATGGTCCAGCTTCTGCAGAACACCGGCCAGCAGTAAATACAAGTCGGTGATGGGCGCCTGCCCACCCCACAGTACAGAGAACAATTTCGCGCGCTCGCGCAGCGCAAGGCGCGGCGCGATTTTTACTGCACGTGGCCAGTACTGGTCGTCAAGGACGCGTGTGGACTTTTCATAGTTGCTTTTCAGGTAGTCCCACAGCGCAACCACATCATCGCTGCTAACCCCAGGTTGTACCTGGCCTGCGTCCTGGCCTTCAAATTCACTGAGCGCAGCCTGAATATCTTGCTCTCTGTAGCTGTGGTCCACTCGCTCAAGGTCGAAGTCTTCGAACCACGAGTTGCACAGAATCTTTACGAGTTCGATCTCTCTGAACAGCGTGATTTCGACTGGGTAGTTGACGTCCAGGCATGGCTTGGCGATGTGGCTGAAACGCGTGACCACGCCGGTGGCCTCACCGCCGCCGCCCGGTGGGTTGACATGCCGGATGAAATCCAACACTTGGCCACCAAAGTCACTCTCCAGCTTGCCGTGGTCATCGGAAGCAAGCGCGGAAATAAGGTAGGACTTGCCCGCTTGCGAAAGGCCGAAAAAGCCCACGGTCATCGGGTTGCCGGCACTGCGTTGGAGGTTTTTCGCCTTGTTGCGCGCGCGCCGTAGGCGCAGGCCCAGGCCATCGGCCTCGGCCTCGACACTGGCGGCATTGCCACGCACCTGCTCGATCCATTCCAGCGCCTCGCCGGCGCCTTTGTGAATGGCGCCCCAGGCACCCATCAACTGCTGTTGCTTTGGCGTAAGGTCGCTCATTTTCCTTTGACGTTCCCGCTGTCGAGCCAATAGTCGCTGTCACTCAAGCTCATGGTTGGCATGGTGTTGAGTGAGAGTTCAAGATCCCGGTCGAAGTCGAAGTCGGCATCCTGGATGTTCGATTCCAGCTTCTGGATGACCAGCTTGTCGCTGATCAGCCCCTGGTCGCGTTCTTCCTGTTCGAACTGCTCGACTTCAAGGCGTATGCGCAATACCGGCGCTTCGCCATTCTTGCCAGTCGCCCTGGAGAACGCTGCCTTGCCCGAGGGGGTGAAACGCAGGGTGTAAAGCGGTGAGGCCGACCAGCGCTCGGTGGCCAGTTGGCGGTAACCCAGGTGCAGGTCGCCGCGCATCTCCAGCCAAGGCGTACCACGCTCATCGCCTTCGCCGACGATGGGCAGTTCGATCAGGCCTTTATCAGACTTCAGGTCGTGGTAGAGCACGTCGTGATACTTGATGGTGCCGGCAGCGTCGATCTGGCCAAAGTGCTTGATGACCGAGTAAGGCTTCAGCGCGGCGGTGCGGAAATAGAAGTTCGGCACACTGTGGTTGGAGCACAGCAGGCAGATCATCGCGCCCACCGATGCGGTGCTCTTCGGGTCGTCGATCAGGCCGTTGCGATGGAACGGGTACCAGCCGCCGGTGCGGTAGTTCTGCATCGGCAGAATGCGCCCGGGCGGCAGCGGCAGGCGCTGGCGGATGAACGCCTGAATGCCTGGCAGGCGCGATGGCCGCCCCGTCAGCAGCAGCATGTCGCAAGGGTACTTGGCGACCACTTCGCACAGTTCGGCAAGTGCTCTGGTGACGTTGATCTGGCCGCCGATGAACGCGGCGTGCACCTGTTCGAGGTCGAAGGTGATCGGCGTCTGCAGCAGGTCAAGCGTGCCATCGCGGCCCACTTCGCGGCGCACGGCGGCGTTGACGTACGCCAGCACCTTGTCGCTGACAACGGCTTCACCCAGCGCCTGCTGCCAGGTTTGCTCGACCGCGGCGGGTGGCAGGGCCGGGTCGAACTGCTCGTAGGCCTTCAGCAGTGCGAGGCCCAGCGGCACGAACACTTGCAGGTTCAACTGCTGGCGCAGCAGGCGTTCCTGGACGGTGGCTCCGCCGTTCCCGCACAGGCTCGACATCAGCGCATCCGGTGCCGGCACGCCGGCATTGCGCAGCGCGCTGGCGAAGGAGGGCAGGATGAACTCCTGGATCACATCCAGCAGGATGTCATCGCCCGCAATCTTGAAGCCGTCACGGAAGCGCTGGTTCGGCACGATGTGCGCGTTGGCGCCGGCGCCACCGCCGGTGCCCCGATCCAGGCGGTAATCGGTAATCACCAGGTCCGTGGTGCCGCCGCCGATGTCGATGGTCGCCAGGGTGATCTGTTCATGCTCTAGCTTGTCCGGGCGGGCCAGCGTGGCAAAGAACTCCTCCGGGTGGCCGGCAAAGTTCTCGTTGACCTCGTTGTACAGGTAGACCAGCTGGCCGCAGCTGGCTTCGTCCCACTCCACACGCACGCTGGGGAACGGGGTGCGGGTCGCGACGTCCTTGCCTTTGAACGGGTTGCTCTCGTCCTGGTGCCAGCCCAGGCTCTTCCAGACCAGGCCAATGGCCTCGTACAGGCGGTTGCTGAGCAGGCTGCGCTCGGCCTGGGGCATGCCTGGTGGAACGGTCAGGGTAATGCTGTTGAGCAGGCGCGGCACCCGCGCGTGGCCCTGGCGCGAGCGCTGGGCCGGGCTGTTGATCTGGGTCAGCGCCTGGGTCACCACTTCGGCCAGCATGAAGGTCATCAGGTTGCTGCGCGAATAGCGCGGGTTGAAGACCGGCATGTCGAAGGGCTTGAGGTACAGCGGCTGGCCACGGTCGTTGATCAGGTTGGCGAACGGCGCGGCGACGGCCATTGGCTCCTTGTCGGTCTTGACGTAGGCGGTGTTGAAGCGCCAGCCATGGCCGTAGGCCTTTTCATCCCACAGGTAGCGTTTGGGGCTGGAGAGGCCGGTCGAGCCTTCGGTGCCGCGGTTGCGGCTGGCCAGGCGGCTGGCTTCACCGCCAACACGGGCGATGGTCGGCCACTGGAAGGCATTGTGGCGGCCGCTCTTGATCGACAGGTGGTCTTTGCCGAAGGCGGCGTGGGTGAACTCGACCCGGCTCTCGAAAGCCTGGTTGTAGACTTTTTCCGGCTCGCTCAGGTCGCGCAGTGCCAGTACATAGTTGTGGCGCATGCCCGAGCCCGCCTGGCCATGGTCCTCGATGAGGATGCCGCAGGTGCGCGAGTTGCCGACGTCCAGCACCAGGTCCACCGGGATCGGCTTGACGATGCCATTGGCCTCGTTGGCGATCACCTTGATTTCCGGGATCTCGACCTTTGGCTTTTCGTTGCTCTGTTCGGCCGGGACCGGGCGGCGCAACAGGCTCAGCAGGTTCAGATAGTGGCCAAGGTGGCGGTTGCCCTGCAGGTCACGATCCAGGCGTTCGCGCGTCCACTCGGCACGCGCCTCGGTGTACACCTCCACCAGCCAGTCGCGGATCCATGTGTGCGTCAGGAACCAGCCATATTCGCGGGCACTGCACGCCAGCTTGAACGCCACGCCGGAGCGTACGTCGTCTTCGTTGGGCGCCAGGTACGGTGCGCCGGTAACCACTGGCATGGTGCGGCTGTCGAAGCCGAGGGTGAGGCGGTGGGTGTTGCCGTCGACATCGGGCTCCGCGAGCTTGACCAGGCGCATGCGCGCCCAGTTGTTCGGGCCTTCGTCAAAGCGATAAGGCGGCGTGAAACGCAGGACCGGGATCGGCAACCAGACCCCGTCCAGCAGCTTCAGGCTGTCTTCCATGGGCAGGCGGAAGTGGCTCTCTTCGCTGGTGTCGAACTCCACCTGCACCACTTTGTCTGGCTCGGGCTCGTAGAAGTCCTTGTACTCCTTGGACCACAGCAGGCGTGTCGGCACCATGCCGTTGTTGAGCTGGACGAATTTGCCGGTCTGCTCGCCATCCGGGCCGAGACGCAGGGCGAAATCCATGAATTGAATTCCGGTATCGCTGACCAGCGTGACCGTTTCTTCGAACTGGGTGATTTCGGGCAACATCTTCTGCGTTTCTCGTGTGATTAGCCGGCTTTTTTCATTTGAATGTCGAAGCCTTTGGCACCGTAGTTGGCGTTGCAATCGGCAGCGCCGTTGGCGTTGGCTTTGCAACCCACTTGCGGCAAGTCATAGCTGCTGCCATCGGCGCAGGCGGCCTGGCCGGAACTGTTGATCGACAACAGGCCGCCTTGCATGGCTGCGGCAACTGGCGCATGGCACTGCACGTTGTCCGGGCGGGTGACCGTGGCCTGGCCCTTGCCGTTCTGGAAGTCGTACTTCAGGCGCAGGGGTTTGCCAGTGCCAGCTTCTTGAATGCCTGCACCCGCCCAGTTGCCGTTGAGGAAGTCCGCGTTGCCGTCGGCCGCATCTGGCGGAATGCTCAAGTCATCAGGTTGCGGCGGCTGAGCGCTGGTTTGCGCTTGCTCATCGGCCAGCTGTGGTGGCGCAGGGGGCGTGTTCCCTGGCGTTGATGCTTCGGGCCCGCCTGGCGGTGGCGTGTCGGATGCTTGCTCTGGCGCTGGCGCTGGCGGTTGCTCCGGCGCTGGCGGTGTTTCTGGCTTGCCCTGTGCAGGGGTGTCGGCATTGTCCGACGGCGCTTGGCTATCGCCTTGTGGCGCGGCACCGCCTGCATCGGCTGAGCCGCCCGGCAGGCTCGCCGGGTTGCCATTACTCACCGCCACGTCCGGGGCAGCTACACCCGTTGCACCGTTCGCTGCGCCAACAATGCCCGACGATTGTGTAGGCACTTGGGCTTGGTAGTTGTTTGATGCAGAGGTATCGCGGCCAAAGTCCGGGATGCCTGGCCCGGAAAGGTTTACCCCAGGGATGCAGCCGCGCAGCCCGAACAACAGCAGGAGCAGCAGCGCCAGCAGCAACAGCAAGGGCAGCAGCCAGCGCCAGTTGCGCCACCACGGCAGGCGCGCGACGGCAGCGGCTGGCGCTACCGCTGCTGCTGCTGCTGCTGCTGCTGCCGGCGCAATGGGCGCGGCTGGGGGAACCGGCGGCGTGGCCACGGGTTCGGCGATGGGTGCGGTGCGCGGATACAGGCAGTGCAGGGGCTGTCGGCTGCGCTCGGCACCGGCATGGATGAAGCCCCAGAAGGTCAGTACAGGGCGGCCATCGACCAGGTAGACGAAGTTTTCGTCAGGGAAGGGCACGACACAGGTCAGCAGCTTGCCGAACACCGCGTTATCACCTTCGGCGGCCTTTCTGGCCGTTGCCGAGGGTTGGCCGTTGGCGTCCAGGCCAAGCAAGGTGTTGCTCAGGGCGTTGATCTTGGTTTGCAACACCTCGAGCTGCGCACGTGCTGGCGCGCGTTCTTCCTCGGTGGCGCTGCTCCAGGGGATTACATCGCCTGGGCGGTCGCTGTACCAATCGATGGTGCGGCCCTGCTCATCGCTCTGCGGGATGGCCAGGTGCTCGATCAGCTCCGGGTGCTCCGGGTACTTGCGCCGAATCGCTTCGCGAATCTGCAAAGCAGCGCGATAGACGGGTTGGCCAGTCTCGCCCAATGCGGTGAAGTGCTCACTTCTACCGCTGCGTAGTAATACTCCGCGCATCCTTGTAGACCTACCTAGTCTATTAGCCGAATCCATTCGGTATCCATTAAACAATACCGAAAAACCGAGCAACACTAATGGCAAAGTGCTTTTTTCGTCAATTCATATGGATGGCTTTTTGACGTCAAAGGACGTTTTATCCGGTTACACTCCGCCTGGTCCGATCAACGGCATCGGCAACTCATCATCGACGAATGGAGCACGAAGAGCATGAGCCTTTGGGATGACCTGAAGAAAAAGGCCTACGATGCCAACCCGGAGCTGGCCGCCAAGGCCGCCCAGGCGTTGGAAAAGGCCAAGGACCTGGCGGTGGAGGCCGGGCAGAAAGCCGCGCCCTTGATCAAGGAAGCCAGTGACAAGGCCGCAGGCTACGCGCAAGAGAAAACGCCGTTGCTCAAGGCCCAGGCCCTGAAGGCGATTGACGATGCCAAGCAGCGTCGTGCCCAGCTGCAAGAGCAGGCCAAGCGCGACAAGGCCGCGCGCGCGGAAATGATCCGCACCATGTATGACATCACCCTTACCCCGGAAGACGTCAATTTCGTCGAGGAACCGTTCAACCATTTTGAGCGGCAGTTGATGTTTTTCGTGCGTAACGGCGAGGTGCTGGAAAGCGAAAAGCGCAACCAGACGCACCTGGACGCCTACCACTCGCACCGCACCACCGGTGGCCACATGTGGCAGGGCACGGGTCATACCGGTAGCAGCTCATCGACCATGCAGGTCACTGCGCACAATGTTCAGGAGCACGAGTTCTGGGTGCGCCTGGAGAATGGCACCGAGGCGTGTTTCCAGCTGAACAACAATGGTGTGCGCCTGCGCCCTGGGCAGTATGTGAGCATGGCGTTTGTGCGCAACGCCAATCAGGACATGGGGCAGATGGTGGCGCTGTACAACCATAACGCCGGGCAGAACTTCGTGACCCTCTCGCCGAGGCAGATCAACCAGCAGTTCCAGCTTTACTTGAAAGAGCCCGGCATTTTCAACGCCAACGAAGTGAACGGTACGCGCGACAGGCTGCTGCAGGCGCTGGACAAGCGTCTGGGCGAACTGGCCAGGTACATGGCGTTGCACGGTGACAGGCGTGCCGGCCAGTTGATAGAAGGGCAGGCGGAATAAACGAAAAAGCCCCGGGAGATCTCCCAGGGCTTTTTTGATATGGCGCACTCGGCGGGATTCGAACCCACGACCCCTGCCTTCGGAGGGCAGTACTCTATCCAGCTGAGCTACGAGTGCAACGCGCACGCATGATACCCATCTGTGTCGTTGACGTCCATCGCCTTGATCTGTGGTCTTTTTCCTCTTTTTGCGCAGGCGGCTTTTGCGGGCCACCGGCCTGCGCAAATTTATCTATCCATATGCGATATCAATATTTCCCACACCCTTCTTATGCCCTCTATCCTCTGGTCACAACTTGTTATAACAAGTCATCGATCAGCGAAGAGATCCCATGGCCGAACTGCTCCCCCTGTCCCCGGTACCGCTCTATACCCAGCTCAAGGAACTGCTGCGCGAGCGCATCCTCGACGGCACTTATCCACCGCATAGCCGCATGCCCTCGGAAAGCGAACTGGGCAAGGCCTTCGACGTCAGCCGCATCACCGTGCGCCAGGCGCTGGGCGACCTGCAGAAGGAAGGGCTGATCTTCAAGATCCACGGCAAAGGCACGTTCGTCGCCAAGCCCAAGGCGTTCCAGAACGTCAGTACCTTGCAGGGCCTGGGCGAGTCGATGACGCAGATGGGCTACGAAGTGATCAACCGCCTGCGCAGCTTCCGCCATGTGCCAGCCAACGCATTGGTGGCCGCCCGGCTACAGGTCGAGGAGGGTAGCCTGGTCACCGAGATCCGCCGGGTGCGCCTGATCAACCGCGAGCCGGTTTCGCTGGAGCTGACCTGGCTGCCCAAGGCTGTCGGCGAAAAACTGGAGAAGGCCGACCTGGTCACCCGCGATATCTTCCTGCTGCTGGAAAACGACTGCGCCATCGCCCTTGGCCACGCCGACCTGGCCATCGATGCGGTACTGGCCGACAGCGACCTGACCCAGGCGCTGGATGTTGAAGAAGGCTCGCCGATCATGCGCATCGAGCGCCTGACCCATGCTGCCGACGGCACGCCGCTGGACTTCGAACACCTTTACTACCGCGGCGATGCCTTCCAGTACCGCCTGCGCATTGATCGCCAGAAAGGGGGCAAGGCATGAGCATCCAGACCCAGGACTACGACATCATCATCATCGGTGGCGGCACGGCCGGGCCGATGGCGGCGATCAAGGCCAAGGAGCAGGACAAAAGCCTGCGCGTGCTGCTGCTGGACAAGGCCAACGTCAAGCGCAGCGGTGCCATCAGTATGGGCATGGACGGCTTGAACAACGCCATCATCCCCGGCCACGCCACCCCCGAGCAGTACACCAAGGAAATCACCGTGGCCAATGACGGCATCGTCAACCAGGCCACCGTGCATGCCTACGCAACCCACAGCTTTGAAACCATCGAGCAACTCGACCGCTGGGGCGTGAAGTTCGAGAAGGACGAAACCGGCGACTACGCGGTGAAGAAAGTTCACCACATGGGCGCCTACGTGCTGCCCATGCCCGAAGGCCACGACATCAAGAAGGTGTTGTACCGCCAGCTCAAGCGTGCCCGGGTAGAGATCAGCAACCGCATGGTCTGCACCCGTGTGCTGCTTGATGGCGAAGGCGCCGCGGCGGGTGTGCTGGGCTTCGATTGCCGCAGCGGCGAGTTTCGGGTGGTGCGGGCCAAGGCGGTAATCCTTGCCTGCGGCGCCGCCGGGCGCCTGGGCCTGCCGTCGTCAGGCTATTTGATGGGCACCTACGAGAACCCGACCAACGCCGGTGACGGCTACGCCATGGCCTACCATGCAGGCGCCGAGCTGGCCAACCTCGAGTGCTTCCAGATCAACCCGCTGATCAAGGACTACAACGGCCCGGCCTGTGCCTACGTCACCGGCCCGCTGGGTGGATACACCGCCAACAGCAAGGGCGAGCGCTTCATCGAGTGCGACTACTGGAGCGGCCAGATGATGTGGGAGTTCCACCAGGAGCTCGAAGGCGGCAATGGCCCGGTGTTCCTCAAACTGGACCACCTGGCCGAAGAGACCATCCAGAACATCGAAGAGATCCTGCACAGCAACGAGCGCCCCAGCCGTGGCCAGTTTCACGCCGGGCGTGGCACCGACTACCGCCAGCACATGGTCGAGATGCATATCTCCGAGATCGGTTTCTGCTCCGGGCATTCGGCGTCGGGGGTGTGGGTCAATGAAAAGGCCGAGACCAGCGTCAAAGGGCTTTATGCCGCTGGCGACATGGCTGCGGTCCCGCACAACTACATGCTCGGCGCCTTTACCTATGGCTGGTTTGCCGGTGTGAACGCCGCGCATTACGTGGCCGGGCGCGAACTCGCCGAGGTCGATGCCGAGCAAGTCGAGCGCGAGCGCGCGCGGGTGTTTGCCCCGCTGCAGCGTGAGCATGGCCTGCCGCCAGCCCAGGTCGAGTACAAGCTCAGGCGCATGGTCAACGACTACCTGCAGCCGCCGAAGGTGACCAAGAAGATGCAAATCGGCCTGGCGCGCTTTGCCGAGATCGAGCGTGATCTGGAGCAGATGAAGGCCAGCAACCCTCATGAACTGATGCGTGCGATGGAAGTGTCGGTGATTCGCGATTGCGCCGAGATGGCGGCGCGGGCCTCGTTGTTCCGCGAGGAAAGCCGCTGGGGCCTGTACCACCACCGGGTGGACTTCCCTGAGCGCAACGATAGCGAGTGGTTTTGCCATTGCCACCTGAAAAAGGGCGAGAACGGTGAAATGACCAGTTTCAGGAAGGCCGTCGAACCCTACCTGATCGCCCTGGATGCCGATGAACAGACCGCCTATGACCGGTTGCGAGTGAAGGCTGATGCAGCCTGAATGGGGCTGCTTTGCAGCCCAATCGCCGGCAAGCCAGCTCCCACAGGTACTGCATCGGCGGTGAGTCTGCACCCTCCTGTGGGAGCTGGCTTGCCGGCGATGAGGCCATCAGCCTCTGCAAAAAACAGAACGAGGGCCATAGGCCCCAAGGACTCCGTGAAATGGCCTACCAGCCGCAAGAAATCTTCTTCCGCAGCAGCGCCCCGGTCACCATCGACGAAGACAAATGCATCGCCGAAAAAGGCTGCACCGTGTGTGTCGAGGTTTGCCCCATGGACCTGCTGGCGATCAACCCGGCCACGCAGAAGGCCTACATGGCTTTCGACGAATGCTGGTACTGCATGCCCTGCGAGAAGGACTGCCCCACCGGTGCGGTGAAGGTCGACATCCCGTACCTGCTGCGCTGATTCATCCTGCCATCCGGCGAACCACCGGACGCCCTCCTGCTGTGCCCCTCGTTTCCCACCACCCAAGCCGGGCGGCGGAGACGACGCCAACTCTTATAACGATTCGAGGGGAAACACCCATGCGCCTTGTTGCAACCGTGGCCGGCCTCGCGCTGGCGCTCACTGGCCTGAACGCCAGCGCCGAAACCATACGCATCGCCATCGGCACCCAGGACACCACCATCAACTGCGCCACCGGTGGCCTGTTGATACGTGAGCTGGGCCTGCTGGACAAGTACCTGCCGCACGACGGCAAGTACAAGGACGCCACCTACCAGGTCGAGTGGAAGAACTTCACCAGCGGTGCGCCGCTGACCAACGAAATGGTCGCCGGCAAACTCGACTTCGGCGCCATGGCCGACTTCCCAGGGTCGTTCAACGGCGTTGCGCACCTGGATGCTGGCAAGCGCAGCCTGTTCATCAGTGTGCTGTCGGGCAGCGTGCATGGCAGCGGCAACGGCATCGTCGTGCCCGCCGCCTCCAGCGTGCAGTCGCTGGCGGAGCTCAAGGGCAAGACCATTTCCGTGCCGTTCGCCTCCACTGCCCACGGCATGCTGTTGCGCGCCGTCGCCGCTCAGGGCTGGGACCCGCAGAAGGATGTGCGGATCATCGCCCAGGCGCCGGAAATCGCCGGCTCCGCCCTGCGCAGCAACCGCATCGAAGCCCACGCCGACTTCGTGCCGTTCGCCGAGCTGTTCCCCAACCGCGGCTTCGCCCGCAAGATCTACGATGGCGCCCAGGCCAACGCACCGACCTTCCATGGTGCCTTGGTCGATGCCGACTACGCGAAGAAGTACCCGGAAGTGGTCACCGCCTATCTGCGCGCCAGCCCTGAAGCCAACCGCCTTATCGCTGCGCAGCCTGAGAAGTACAGCGAGTTGATCGAGAAGGTCACGGGGATCGAAGCCGAGGTCAATTACCTGTTCCACGGCCCTCTCGGCCTGCAGACCCGTGACCTGACCTGGAAGCCTGAATACCGCCAGGCAGTGGCTACATCCATCGATACGCTCAAGCTGCTGAAAAAGACCGACCGTGGCCTGGACACCGACAAGTTCATCGACGACCAGTACATCCGTGCCGCCTTCAAACAGGCTGGCCTGGACTACGACAAGGCGCTGAAAGACTACGACCCGCTGCCACTCAAGGCCAATGACGCGCTGACCGGCAAACCGATCACCGACTTCAGCCGCCTGGCGCAGATCTGGGTGCGCGGTGAAGACAAGGTCCGCCACTACGCTTCGCCGGAGGCCGCCCTTGGTGCCTTGGCCCAGCTGGAGCAGGAGGGCAAGGACATCCGCGCCATCTACGCCCAGGCCGCCGACAGCGGCATCAAGTTGCTGGCAAACCAGGCCTGGTTCGTGCGCAACGGTAAAGGCGAACTGGCGGCGTTCCTGCTCAAGGACCAGGCCGAGCTGTATGCCAAGGCCCATGGTGGCGAGGCGCTGGACTTCGTCAGCGCCAACCAGAAGCTGGTCGCCCAGCGCTGACCGGGAGGCACCGACATGACCCGCAACCTCAAGCGCTGGCCGCTCCGCCTGGCGTCGCTGCTGGCCTGCCTGCTGTTCTGGCAGGTGGCGGCAAACGAGAAACTGGACCTTGGGCTGCTGACGTTCACCTATGTCCCCACACCCAAGGCGGTGCTGGACGCTGCCTGGCAGTTGCTGACCTCCAGCACCCTGCTGGCGCACCTGGGCAGCAGCCTGTCGCGGGTATTTGCCGGTTATGCCACTGCGGCACTGGTTGGCGTGGCCCTGGGGTTGCTGATCGGCCGTTCGAAATGGGCTGAAGATACCCTGCTGCCGCCGCTGGAAGTGCTACGGCCGATTCCGGCGGTGGCGTGGATCCCGCTGGCGATCCTGATGTTCCCGTCGTCGGAACTGTCGATGGTGTTCATCACCTTCACCGGCGCGTTGTTCCCCATCCTGCTCAACACCGTGCATGGCGTCGAGGCCGTCGACCCGCGCCTGGTGGCATCGGCGCGCAGCCTCGGTGCCGGGCGCCGGGCGATCCTGCGCGAAGTGGTGTTGCCTGGGGCGTTGCCGAGCATCGTCACCGGCCTTGCCATCGGCATGGGTACGTCATGGTTCTGCCTGGTCACTGCCGAGATGATTTCCGGGCAGTTCGGCATCGGCTACTACACCTGGGAGTCCTACACCTTGCAAAACTACCCGGACATCATCGTCGGCATGCTGCTGATCGGCGTGCTGGGCATGGGCAGCAGCGCCCTGGTCAAGCACCTGGGGGCGCTGGCCACGCCGTGGTACCGCACGCGGAGGGCCAGTTGATGAACAGTTATCAACAGGCGCCGGGGCGTATCGATGGTCGTGGCCTGTCGATTCGCCTGGGGCACGGCAGCGAAGCGTTCGAGGCGGTGCAGCGCCTGGACTTTGCCGTGGAGCCGGGCGAGTTCGTCTGCATCCTCGGCCCCTCCGGTTGTGGCAAGTCGACGTTGCTCGGCGCCCTGGCCGGGCACCTGGTGCCCAGCAGCGGCCAGCTGAACGTGGACGGCCAGCCCGTTGCCGGGCCGTCACCGCAGCGTGGCATGGTGTTCCAGCACCACACCTTGCTGCCCTGGCGTAGCGTGCTCGACAACGTGGCCTTCGGCCTGAAGATGCAGGGCCTGGGCCGCGCCGAACGCCACCGGCAGGCGCGCGAAATGCTGCAGCTGGTGGGGCTGGCCGACTTTGCCGGGCGCTGGCCCAACCAGCTGTCCGGCGGTATGCAGCAGCGGGCCGAAATCGCCCGGGTGCTGATCAACCGCCCACGGCTCTTGCTGATGGACGAACCTTTCGGCGCACTGGACGCGCAAACCCGTGCCCGCATGCAGGAGCTGTTGCTGGATATCTGGGCCAGCATCCGCACCACCGTGGTGTTCGTCACCCACGATATCGACGAAGCGCTGTTCCTCGCCGACCGCATCCTGGTGATGAGCCCGCGCCCCGGTCGCTTTATCGAAGACCTGCGCCTGGACTTTGCGCGCCCACGCCGCGCCAGCCTGCTGACCAGCCCTGAATTCACTCACCTCAAGCGTCACTGCCTGGCGTTGCTGCGCCACGAGGAAGGCCGCGAACTGCCGCGCCTGACCCCGCTGGGCCTGCCGGACACTGACCACCCACCGCTACGGATCGCGCTATGACTGACCGAACGACCGACAACCCCGACATCCTTGCCCTGTTGCCTCGCCTTGATGCCACCGACGCTGGCGTGCGCCGCATCGCCCTGATCGAGCTGGCCGACCTGGAAGACCCGGATGGCTTGCCTTGGCTCACCGATGCCCTGCTGGTGGACGCCGCCGACGAGGTGCGTGCCGAAGCCGCGCGCCTGCTTGAGGCCTGGGAAGAACCCGAAGTTGTGCAAGCCCTGTGCGCTGCGCTGGCCGATGCCGCCGAACCGGTACGCCTGGCAGCTGCGCAGAGCCTCAGCGAACTCAAGAGCCTTGAGGCCGGCCAGCTGATCCTCCCGTGGGTCAAACACGCCGATGCCTTCGTCCGCGCCAGTGCCTTGCGTGCCTTGCGCGAGCTGCGCCTGGAAGATGCTGCCGAACCTGCGCTGCTGGCGCTGGCCGATGACGACCCCGCCGTGCGGCGTGAGGCAGTGGGCATTCTTGGCTGGCTCAAGCACCAGCCGGCGTTGCGGGCGTTGGCAGCGCTCGCCGAGGTCGAGCCGGATACCGAGGTGCGCCGCGCGGCCATCGGCGCGCTGGGCCTTGCCCGGGACAACTCGGTGTTGCCTGCGTTGGTGGCGGCATTGACTGACCAGGCCTGGCAAGTGCGCGAGGAAGCCGCCACCACGTTAGGCAAAGTCGGTCAGGACCAAGCAGGCCCGGCGCTGGTGGATGCCCTTGCCGATGACTTCTGGCAGGTACGCCTGCGGGCAGCACGCTCACTGGGTCGGCTGCGCTATGCCGCTGCACTGGACACGCTTGGCGCGTTGCTTGGCCATGGCATTGCCAACCTGCGCAAGGAAGCGGCGCTGGCCCTGGGCGAGCTGGGCCAGGCGCGTGCCTTGCCGGTGCTGCAGGCCGCCGAGGCCGACAGCGACCCCGAGGTGCGCAAGGCGGTGCGGATTGCCCTGGCGCAACTGCGCGGGGCTACCTGATGAACGCCCCGCAAGCCATTCGCAACCTGCGCGGGCCAGGGCAGTTGCTGCTGCAATGGGAAGACGGCGAACACAGCCTCAGCCATACCCGTTTGCGCGGTGCCTGCCCTTGTTCACAATGCCGTGCGGCTCGCCTGTCCGGCGTGATCAGCCTGGTGCGCGACGATGTGCGTGTACAGCGGATTACCTCGCAGGGGTATGGCGTGCAACTGGTGTTCAGCGATGGGCATGAGCGCGGGATCTACCCCTGGGCTTACTTGCGTGACCTGGTCATTCACAATGCAATCAGCTCCGGCCGCAGCCCTTCCACCCGTCGCGCCGGCGGTGGCAGGTAGCCGCCATCCCCGGTGATCTGGTGCAGCACCTTCTCGCGTAGCCCATGCAGTGTAACACCGGTGCGCAACCGTGGGTGCGGCAGGTCTATCTCGACCACCGATTTGATCCTGCCCGGCCGTGGCTCCAGCACCACAACCCGATCAGCCAGGTACGTCGCCTCCTCGGCATCGTGGGTCACCAGCAAGGTTGTGATACCTGCCCGTTCGCGAATCGCCAGCAGCTCGTCCTGCAGTTGCTGGCGGGTCAGGGCATCCAGGGCGCCGAACGGCTCGTCTAGCAACAGGATACGCGGGCTGGCTACAAGGCCACGGGCAATGGCCACGCGCTGCGCCATGCCACCCGACAGCTGGTGCGGATAAGCCGACTCGAAGCCGACCAGCCCCACCAGTTGCACGAATTCATGCACCCGCCGGGCACGCTCACCCTGGGTGAGCGACTCGTTGACCAGCCCCAGGGCAATGTTCTGTTCCACGTTCAACCACGGGAACAGCCGGTGCTCCTGGAACACGATGCCGCGTTCGCCACCAATGCCGCTGACGGCGCGGCCATCGACGCGGATGCTGCCGCTGTATTCGGTATCCAGCCCCACCAACAGGCGTAGCAGGGTGGACTTGCCGCAACCGGAAGCCCCGACGATGGCAATGAACTCGCCCTCGTTGATCGACAGGTTGAAGTTGCGGATAGCCTCGAGCGGCTGGCCGTCCACGCTGAACACCTTGCCGACCCCCTCGAAGCTGACCAGCGGCGGGGTGGTGTCGGGCTGGTTGGCCGCCTGCAGGTGCGAGGTGTTGAATGCGTTCATGCGGTTCTCCAGCGCGTGGCGCGCGATTCGAGGCGTTGTCCAAGGGTGCCGAGCAGGGCGCCGACCAGGCCGATCAGGACCATGGCGGCCATCACCTGGTCCATGCGGAACAGTTGCTGGGCGCCGATCATCAGGCTGGCGATGCCGCCGTCCGACGGCATGAAGTATTCGGCGCCGATGGTGCCCAGCCAGGCGTAGATCAGCGACAGGCGCAGGCCGGCGAAAATCGCCGGGGCCGCGCCGGGCAGCACCAGCAGGCGCAGGCGTTGCCACACGTTCAGGCGCAGGGTACGGGCCGCTTCGCCCAGCTGTGGCGAGAGGCTGGCGATACCGCGCTGGGTAGCGATCAGCAGCGGGAAGAATGCGGCCAGGCCAACGAACACAAGCTTGGCCCCTTCACCCAGGCCGAACCACGCAGTCAGCAATGGCACCCAGGCGAACAGTGCAACTTGGCGCAAGGCCGACAGGCTTGGCCCGAAGACGCGTTCGGCTGTGCTGGAAAGCCCCAGCAGCAATCCGGCCAGCAAGCCTGCGGCGCCGCCCAGCAGCAGGCCGCTCAGGGTACGTTCCAGGCTCAGCAACAAGGCCTGCGGCAACGACCCATCGGCCAAGCCGACCAACAGCGTGCGCAGTACCTCAAGTGGCGAGGTGAGGATGTTCGGGTCAACCCAGCCAAAGCTATTGCTGGCCTGCCACAGCGCCAATAGCCCCAAGGGCAGCAGCAGGCTTTGCCAGCCGCGTGGCACAGGCCCGCGCTGCTGCTCGCCAGTGGCCGGTTGCGGCCAATACAGCAGGCGTTTCTCCAGGGCTGAGAAGCTGCGCTCCAGCACGGCGCCGACCAGGCCGATCACCAGAATGCACAGCATCACCAGGTCGAGCATGAACAGTTGGCGGCCCCACACCATCAGGTAACCGATCCCCTCGCTGGAGGCCAGCAACTCGACCGCCAGCAGCGAGGTCCAGCCGGTGGCCAGCGCCAGGCGCACACCGGTGAGGAAGGCCGGCAGGGCGGCCGGCAGTAACAGGAGCAGGAACAGCAGGTGCCGGGGCAGGCGCAGCGCCGCAGCGGCCTCACGCAGTTTTGGCTGGGCATCGCGCACACCCACCAACGTGTGCAAGGTGACCGGGACCACCACGGCCTTTACCAGCACCACCAGCTTCAGCACCTCGCCAATGCCGAAGAACAGCATGAACAACGGAATCCAGGCCAGGGTAGGGATCTGGCCCAGCGCCACGAAAGTCGGCAGCACCAGCGTCTGTGCCCGCCGCGAAGCCCCCAGCCACACACCCAGCAGCAAGCCGCTGGCAATGCCCGCCGCCAGCCCCCAGAACAACCGTTGCAGGCTTATCCACAGGTGCCCCCACAGCTCCCCGGAACCAAACTCCAGCGCGCTCTGCCACACCAGCGCCGGTGCCGGCAGGATCTGCTCGCTCATCCAGTGCTGCCGGCTCGCCACCACCCACAGCAGCGCAATCAGCACAGGCAACAACCAAGGCAACAAGCGCTCACGGCCTATGTGGGAGCGGCCTTGTGTCGCGATAGGGCCGCGAAGCGGCCCCCGAAGCCACCTCCGATTCCTGCTCAGAACTCCATTCATCAGCCATCTCTCGAAGCGTTGTTAGGTTATTCGCTTATGGAATTAAAAAAACAATAAAGTGAATTTCAAGAGATAAGAGCATGCGTTCCCTGCATACGGAAGCCCCCCGCCGTTGCGTTTTCCTCATATTTTCCATGCGTTTTCCGCAAGCTCCGCGCAGGCCCGCATGCCGCTTGGTTTATGTCTTTCAGTTACTAAAAAATGAAGTTTTGATCTTTGTAGGTTCTAACCAGACCTGCCTAGCTTCTGGCCAAAGCGCCGGCCTTCGCCGGTGGCAGCCTGCCAAGGAGCCTTGCCATGAAAACCCCATTGCGCCACCTGATCACCGCCCTTGGGCTGGCCTTCAGCCTCGGTGCCCACGCGGCTGAACCCGCCAAGCCAGAAAGCATTCGCATCGCCGTGCCCGACCTTAGCGCCGGCAGCAAGCCCAGCGCCGGTGGCGTGGTCGATGTGCTGCGTGACCAGCAACTGCTGGAGAAGGAATTTGCCAAGGACGGCATCCGCATCGACTGGCATTTTTTCAAAGGCGCCGGGCCCGTGGTGAACGAGGCACTGGCCAACGGCCAAGCCGACTTCGCCTACCTGGGCGACCTGGCCGCGATCGTCGGCAAGGCCAACGGCCTGGACACCCGCGTGTTGTCGGCGGGGGTGCGTGGGGTCAAAAGCTACCTGGGCGTGGTGCCCGGCTCTGGCATCAAGACCCTGCATGACCTCAAGGGCAAGCGCGTGGCGGTGTTCCGCGGCACAGCCAACCAGCTGTCGTTCGCCAGCGCTCTGGCCAGCCAAGGGCTGACCGAACGCGAGCTGAAAGTCATCAACCTGGACTTCAACGCTGCCAACGCCGCACTGGCCGCCAAGCAGATTGACGCCACCTGGGGGCTGTCCAACCTGCTGTCGCTACGTGAGCGCGGGCTGGTCGAACTGCCGGTCAACTCGCGGGATCTCGAAGGCGCCGGCAGCACTCAGGCGGTGCTGCTGGGCACCGGCGATTTCATTCGCAAATACCCCGAGCTGGTCCAGCGCCTGGTCAACGCCCAGGAGCAGGCCAGTACCTGGCTGCGCGATGAACACAACCGCCAGGCCTACATCGACCTGGTGGCCAGCAACGCCAACTGGCCGCGCAGCATCCTCAGCGATGACCTGGCCAAGGAAGACCTCGCCCACTACTTCGACCCACGCCTGGACGCTGGTTTCGTCGGCCAGCTGCAGCAGGGCGTAGACCTGGCGGCCAAGGAACGCCTGATCCGCCGTGGCTTCCAGGTAGCCGACTGGATCGAACCGCGCTTCCTTGATGCTGCGCTGAAACAGGAACAGGCCGTGCAGGCCGCCCGCTAAACCCTTCAAAAACCCGACAATGACCGCAAGGACCACGACCATGAGCAATGCCGCCCTGGCCACCGCGCCACAAACCTTCGAACTTGAGATTCACCCGGTTGCCGGCCGTATCGGCGCCGAAATCCGCGGTGTGCAACTGTCCGCCGACCTCGATGCCGCCACCATCGAGGCTATCCAGGCAGCACTGGTACAGCACAAGGTGATCTTCTTCCGCGACCAGACCCACCTGGATGACCAGAGCCAGGAAGGCTTTGCCAAACTGCTCGGCGAGCCGGTCGCCCACCCCACCGTACCGGTGGTGGATGGCACCAGCTACCTGCTGCAACTTGATGGCGCCGAAGGCCAGCGGGCCAACTCCTGGCACACCGACGTGACCTTCGTCGACGCCTACCCCAAGGCTTCGATACTGCGCAGCGTGGTAGCGCCGGCTTCGGGTGGGGACACCGTCTGGGCCAACACCGCCGCGGCTTATCAGGAACTGCCCGAGCCGCTGCGCGAGCTGGCCGACAAGCTGTGGGCGGTGCACAGCAACGAATACGACTACGCCAGCATCAAGCCGGATGTCGACCCGGCCAAGCTGGAGCGTTATCGCAAGGTGTTCACATCGACCGTTTACGAGACCGAGCACCCGGTAGTGCGTGTGCACCCGATCAGTGGTGAGCGGGCGCTGCAACTGGGGCATTTCGTGAAGCGCATCAAGGGGTATTCGCTGGCGGATTCGCAGCACCTGTTCGCTGTGCTGCAAGGGCATGTGACGCGCCTGGAAAATACCGTGCGCTGGCGCTGGCAGGCGGGGGACGTGGCGATCTGGGATAACCGCGCGACGCAGCATTATGCGGTGGATGATTACGGCACCCAGCCGCGTGTGGTCCGTCGGGTGACATTGGCGGGGGAGGTGCCGGTGGGTGTGGATGGCCAGTTGAGCCGGACTACGCGTAAAGGCTGATATTGCCGGGGCCGCTTTGCGGCCCTTTCGCCGGCAAGCCAGCTCCCACAGGTACCTCACAGGTAACTCAGGGCAGGAGGCAGCGGTGATCTTGTGGGAGCTGGCTTGCCGGCGATTCGGGGGCGAAGCCCCCGCCCGTCACAACCCGGTATCACAGGCAATCAACTGCCTGACCAGCCCCTGCGCCAACGGCGACAAACCATACCCCACCCGGCTTACCACCCCATAGCGGGTATGGCACGCCTCTTCCTGCTCGGGCGTCAGGTCTGCCAGCTTCAACTGCACCAACCCGCCCTCGCGTTGATATGGCCGCAAGTTGGCATTGCAGGCAATGCCGATGGTGTCCGAATGCATCACCACATTCAGCAACGCATACCCGTGCTCGCACTCCACCGCTGGCAAGAAGTCCTGCCGCCCGCTGAGGTCGCTGAGGATCTTGCGGATGTTCGGCGGGCGGAAGGTGGTGGCCATCGGGTAGTGGAACAGGTCTCGCGCCTGCACGGCCTCCTGCTCGGTTAGCGGGTGCCCGGCGCGGCAGCAGAAGTGCCAGCGCTGTGGTGTCAGCTTGTGCACCTGGTAGTCCGGGTCGGACTCGAACTGGCGGGTGTCGGCGACAAAGAACTCGATCTCCTCGGCCACCAGCTTGCGGTTCAGCGCCTGCCAATTGTCCACCTGGAAGCAGGTACGCGCCGCCGGGTACTCGGCCACGAAGCGCGCTACCGCGCGCGGCACCAGGCCGCCGGCTGGCGCAGGGCCGGAGCCAAAGCGCACCACCCCGGTGGTGGCGCCATTGAACTGGTGGATCTCGTTGACCAGGTTGTGCGCCCCGTGCACCAGCCGCCGCGAATGCTCCAGCACCAGCAAACCCTGGCGGGTCGGCGCCAGCTCTTTGCTGGCGCGGTCCACCAGGCGGCAGCCAATGTTGTGCTCCAGGGTCTGGATGCTGCGGCTGAAGGCCGATTGCGACAGGTTCACCGCCGCGGCAGCGGCCACGAAACTGCGGTGCTCGACAAGGGCGATGTAGTGGCGCAGCTGACGCAGATCGATATGCATTTTTTACATTAAAACCTTCGGTCAAATGCAATTGCTGACAAGGGTGAGTCCCCTTATAAAGGGTGTTACTTATTCCACTAAATATGAATTACAAATATTTATATCACTTAAAAGAATATAAGCCCGACTGACCGCGATTCGGTTCCGCCAACGGAAATGCTCGCCAGGGCCCACGCCTCAAGGAGCATTTGCATGTCCGGACTTTCCCGTTGGCCTGCGCGCGCGTCGCGCTTCACCTTGCAACCCTTGGCCGCTGGCGTGTTGCTGGCGGCGTCCTCTGGCAGCTTCGCCGAAGAGCCGGTCAGCGCCACCCCGGCGGTAGAGCAGGAAGCCAAGCTCGGCACCGTCACGGTCAATGCCCGCCGCCGTGAAGAAACCGCGCAAAGCGTGCCCACGCCAATCAGCGTGCTCGACAGCGAAACCCTGGAAACCCAGCGCATCTACCGCGTGCAGGATTTGCAACAGCTGGTGCCCAGCACCAACGTCGCCTACGTGCATGCACGCCAGTCGAGCATCTCGATCCGTGGCCTGGGCAACAATCCGGCCAGCGATGGCCTGGAAGGCAGCGTCGGCATCTACCTGGACAACGTCTACCTCGGCCGCCCGGGCATGGCGGTATTCGACCTGCTGGATGTGGAGCAGCTGGAAGTGCTGCGCGGCCCGCAGGGCACGCTGTTCGGCAAGAACACCACGGCCGGCGTGCTCAACATCACCACGCGCAAGCCCACCTTCCACCGCGAAGGCAGCATCCAGCAGTCGATTGGCGAAGACGGCTATCTGCAAACCCAGGGCAGCTTCTCGGGGCCGATCAGCGAAACCCTGGCCGGGCGCATCAGTGCCTACCGCACCGAAGACGACGGCTATGTGAAGAACATCCACAACGGTGACGACCTCAACGGCGGCAAGCGCCAGGGCTTTCGCACCCAGCTGCTGTTCAAGCCCAGCGACACTTTCAACCTGCGCTGGATTGGCGAATACAACGAAGAAGACTCCAATAACGGCATCCTCAGCCTGTACAGCACCGGCCCCACCATCAATGGCGTCAACCGCTACGAAAGCCTGGCCGCCCAGGCGGGCGCGACGCTGGTGTCGGGCAAGGACCGCAAGGTCAATTTCGACGCCGACCAGCAGGTGACGGTGTTCCAGGGCGGCACCTCGGTGGAAGCCAACTGGACCTTGCCCAACGACTTCACCCTGACCTCGATCACTGCCTACCGCTGGTGGGACTTTACCCCGCGCAACGACGATGGCCTGGACGTGCCGGTGTTCTACAGCGCCGGGGTATCGGTACGCGATAAGCAGTACTCGCAGGAAATCCGCCTGGCTTCGCCTACCGGTGGCGCCTTCGACTACGTGCTGGGTGCCTATTACTTCAAGCAGGACCTGGACAACAAATCCTTCACTTACTACGGGCCGCAGGCGGATGTCTGGAACCTCACCCCGGCCGGTGCGTTGAACAACGTCAACACCATTGGTGACGGGCACATCGATACCGACAGCTATGCGCTGTTCGCCCAGGGCACCTGGCATGTCACCGACCGCCTGGACTTCACCGCCGGCATCCGCGGTACCTATGAAGAGAAGAGCGCGTGGGTGACCCGCGATGCGCCTGAAGGTGGTGCTGCAGTAACCGGGGCCGCTGCTACTGCGCGCCAGGCGCGGATAGGGGCCTACGATTCGGGCGACCTCAACCAGTACAGCTTCAGCCCTTCCGGCCTGCTGGGCCTGAGCTACCGCTTCAACGAACAACTGCTGGGCTACGCCACCCTGACCCACGGCGAGAAGTCGGGTGGCGTCAACCTTACCGTCGGCGCCGCGCCACGGCTGGGCACCGATTCGCTGCTGGTGGGTACCGAGCGGGTCAACAATGCCGAACTGGGCTTGAAAAGCACCCTTTTCGACGGCCGCCTGCAACTCAACAGCAACCTGTTCTGGGCCGAAGTACACGGCTACCAGGCCAACGTCTACGACCAGATCAACCGCGTGCAGTACCTGGCCAATGCCGGCAGCGTGCGCTCGCGTGGCCTGGAGTTCGAAGCCACGGCGCTGCCGATCCGTGGCCTCACGGTCAACTTCAACGGCTCTTGGAACGACGTGCGCTACACCGAGTACAAGGATGCCCCATGCCCGCCTGAGGTGAGCCTGGCCAATGCCACCGCCACCTGCGACCTGTCTGGCCACCAGGTGGTCGGCGCCTCCAAGTACATCGCCAACCTCAACACCCAGTACAAGTGGCAGGCCACCCAGCACGTCGAGCCTTACGTCACTACCAGCTACGCCTTCCGCTCGAAGGCCGTGGGCACCATCGACGATTCCGATTTCGGCCAGATCCCCAGCTACGCGCTGGTCAACCTTTCCGCCGGTGTGCGCCTGGACCAGGGCGACGGCGTGGTCGACCTGTCGCTGTGGGTGAAAAACGCCGGCGACAAAACCTACTTCACCAGCCTGTGGAACTCCGCCAACGGTGGCTATGCCGGCGTGCTCGGCACCCCGCGCACCTTCGGCGCCACCGCCCGTTACGACTTCTGAGCACAAGGAGCTTTGCCATGAATGCCAAGACCGAAACCCCTACACTGCCTGAAGGCGCCTGCCTTACCGCGAAAGTCCCGGAGCGCGACCAAGCGCTGCTCGGGGACGTAGTGGTCAACCCGTACCGCCTTGCGCCGCTGACCGCGATCATCCGCGACGGTGGGCGCAGCCTGAGTGATGCGCATGTGCGTGTGCTGGGGCGTGGCGAGCGCGGTGTGGACATTGTCTATGATGTGTCTGACCGTTCGTTGTGGACCTACGGCGGCATCCCGGTATTCGGGCTGTACCCGGACTACGTCAACCAGGTCGAGGTGACCTACAAGCTCGACGGCGAGCGCATTCGCGAGCAGTACCAGATCTACGCACCGGCCGTGCGCCTGCCGGTGGTGGCCAGGCAGACCGCCGCGTTGCCGGAAGTGCAGCCGGTCAAGGTGGCGCCAGGCTTTGAAAAGCGCCTGTACCTGTTCAACCACCTGCAAGGTGACATCCCGGGGGGGCGCGCCTTCAAGTGGAATGCCCTGGGTGGCGCAGCGGAATGGGACCAGGTGGGCAACAACTGGATTGCCGACAGCAATGGCGATGTGCGCTGGTACCTGGACATCGAGCAGATCCACGACTCCAACCGCCGCGACGGCCTGGGCGGCACCATGGGCTTCCAGCAGACCCGCGACGGCAAGCTGATCTGGGGCCAGGGCCAGACCTACTCCAAGTACGACCTGCTGGGCCGGCGCATCTGGCAGCGCAGCCTGCCCGACAAATTCGCCGACTTTTCCCACGAAATCCGCGAAACCGCCAACGGCACCTACCTGCTGCGGGTGGGCACCAGCGACTACCGCCGCCCCGACGGCAAGCGTGTGCGTTCGATTCGCGACCACATCATCGAGGTCAGCGAAGCCGGGGATGTACTGGACTTCTGGGACCTCAACCAGATCCTCGACCCGTACCGCGGCGATTTGCTGGAAACGCTCGGCAAGGCAGCGATCCAGTTGCCCGAAGGGGTGCAGAAGCAGGACGACCGCCTGGCCAACGAGCTGGCCGAGGGTAACCTGCCCTTTGGTGACACCCCAGGGGTGGGTACCGGGCGCAACTGGGCACACGTCAATGCCATCGATTACGACGTAGATGACGACAGCATCATCGTTTCAGCACGGCATCAGGGCGTGGTGAAGATTGGTCGCGACAAGCAGGTGAAGTGGATTCTTGCCTCGCCCCAAGGCTGGCCTGAGCGCCTGCGCGACAAAGTGCTGACACCGGTTGCGAGCGAAAACTTCGACTGGTCGTGGACCCAGCACACCGCCTGGCTGACTGGCAAAGGAACGCTGACCGTGTTCGACAACGGCTGGGGGCGCGACTTTGCGCCGACCAAGCTTGCCGGCAACTACAGCCGGGCGGTGGAGTACCGCATTGACGAAGCCAAGGGCACCGTCGAGCAGGTGTGGGAGTACGGCAAGGAGCGCGGCGACGAGTGGTACAGCCCGGTGACCTCGGTGGTGGCCTACCGGCCAGAGACCGACACCCAGTTCATCTACTCGGCTTCGGTGAACTTCCTGACCCCCGAGAAACTGACCACCACCGTGCTCAACGAGGTGCGCCGCGGGACCCAGGAGGTGCTGGTGGAGCTGAAGGTGCACAGCCGGCAGCCGGGCAGTGTCGGCTACCGGGCACTGGTGATCGACCTGGCCAAGGCATTCTGATCCATCCCCTTCGGGAGGGCCGTCGGTCCTCCCTTCACATTTCTTTCAGCTCATTCGTCTAACCTGTACCGGCCTCTTCGCGGGTAAACCCGCTCCCACAGGGACCCCACAGATTTCAGAGGCTGTGAGGTCCCTGTGGGAGCGGGTTTACCCGCGAAGAGGCCAGTTGCCATCACGCAGAATGATGAATTTTCCGCCCGGCTGTTCAACCATTCGTTCTTTTTTTCGAACAGCCTATTGTCCAACACCCCAGCAGCCGCTTAGCATTCGTTTGAGATTTCAAACGCTCGATGCCCTGCCTTGGGCGCTTTTCAACAATCAACAATTCGGGAAGCCGACATGCAGCTCAAAGACGCTCAGTTGTTCCGCCAGCAAGCCTATATCAATGGTGAGTGGCTGGATGCGGACAATGGCCAGACCATCAAGGTGACCAACCCGGCCACCGGTGAAGTCATCGGTACCGTGCCGAAGATGGGCACCGCGGAAACTCGCCGCGCCATCGAAGCCGCCGACAAGGCCCTGCCGGCCTGGCGTGCACTGACCGCCAAAGAGCGTTCGGCCAAGCTGCGTCGCTGGTTCGAACTGATGATCGAGAACCAGGACGACCTGGCTCGCCTGATGACCACCGAACAAGGCAAGCCACTGGCCGAAGCCAAGGGCGAAATCGCCTACGCCGCCTCGTTCATCGAGTGGTTCGCCGAAGAAGCCAAGCGCGTCTACGGTGACACCATCCCGGGCCACCAGCCAGACAAGCGCCTGATCGTCATCAAGCAGCCAATCGGCGTTACCGCGGCCATTACCCCGTGGAACTTCCCGGCTGCCATGATCACCCGTAAAGCCGGCCCGGCCCTGGCCGCTGGCTGCACCATGGTGCTCAAGCCTGCATCGCAAACCCCTTACTCCGCCCTGGCCCTGGTCGAGCTGGCACACCGTGCCGGTATCCCGGCTGGCGTGCTGAGCGTCGTTACCGGCAGCGCTGGCGAAGTTGGCGGCGAACTGACCGGCAACTCCCTGGTACGCAAGCTGTCCTTCACCGGCTCGACCGAAATCGGTCGCCAGCTGATGCAAGAATGCGCCAAGGACATCAAGAAGGTTTCCCTGGAGCTGGGTGGCAACGCCCCGTTCATCGTGTTCGACGACGCCGACCTGGACAAGGCGGTCGAGGGCGCGATCATCTCCAAGTACCGCAACAACGGCCAGACCTGCGTCTGCGCCAACCGTATCTACGTGCAGGACGGCGTCTACGACGCGTTCGCCCAGAAGCTGGCCGCTGCAGTTGCCAAGCTGAAGATCGGTAACGGCCTGGAAGACGGCACCACCACTGGCCCGCTGATCGACGGTAAAGCTGTCGCCAAGGTTCAGGAACACATCGAAGACGCCGTCTCCAAAGGCGCCAAGGTGCTGTCCGGTGGCAAGCTGATCGAAGGCAACTTCTTCGAGCCGACCATCCTGGTTGACGTACCGAAGACTGCTGCTGTCGCCAAGGAAGAAACCTTCGGCCCACTGGCGCCGCTGTTCCGCTTCAAAGACGAAGCCGAAGTCATCGCCATGTCCAACGACACCGAGTTCGGCCTGGCTTCGTACTTCTACGCCCGCGACATGAGCCGTGTGTTCCGTGTTGCCGAAGCCCTGGAATACGGCATGGTGGGTATCAACACCGGCCTGATTTCCAACGAAGTAGCACCGTTCGGTGGCATCAAGGCTTCGGGCCTGGGCCGCGAAGGTTCCAAATACGGTATCGAGGACTACCTCGAAATCAAATACCTGTGCATCAGCGTCTGATAGCACGGTAAAGGCTTTACCTCTGCCAGCGGGGCGCGAGAGCGACGTCTCGCTGGCCTTTTTTACATCGCAGTACCTGGTGGCCAGGGCGTTTACGGCAGTCGATCAACGAATACTGTGCGCGAGCACTCCCAGCCACCCCCGAATAAAAGCGCCATTCCTGTCGGCGCAATGAGGGCATTATGAGCAAGACCAACGAATCCTTGATGCAACGTCGTGTAGCCGCCGTCCCACGTGGCGTTGGCCAGATCCACCCGATCTTCGTCGACACCGCGAAGAACTCGACCGTGATCGACGTTGAAGGCCGCGAACTGATCGACTTCGCCGGCGGCATCGCAGTACTGAACACCGGCCACCTGCACCCGAAAGTGGTTGCAGCCGTGCAAGAGCAGCTGACCAAAGTCAGCCACACCTGCTTCCAGGTGCTGGCCTACGAACCCTACGTAGAGCTGTGCGAAAAGATCAACAAGCTGGTACCAGGCGACTTCGACAAGAAGACCCTGCTGGTTACCACCGGCTCCGAAGCCGTTGAAAACGCCGTCAAGATCGCCCGTGCCGCCACCGGCCGTGCTGGCGTCATCGCCTTCACCGGCGCTTACCACGGCCGTACCATGATGACCCTGGGCCTGACCGGCAAGGTCGTGCCGTACTCCGCTGGCATGGGCCTGATGCCAGGCGGCGTGTTCCGCGCTCTGTTCCCGAACGAGCTGCACGGTGTGAGCGTTGACGAAGCCATTGCTTCGGTCGAGCGTATCTTCAAGAACGACGCCGAGCCTAAAGACATCGCTGCGATCATCCTCGAGCCAGTACAAGGCGAAGGCGGCTTCCTGCCAGCGCCGAAAGAGCTGATGAAGCGCCTGCGCGCCCTGTGCGACCAGCACGGCATCCTGCTGATCGCCGACGAAGTACAGACTGGCGCTGGCCGTACCGGTACCTTCTTCGCCATGGAACAGATGGGCGTTGCGCCTGACCTGACCACCTTCGCCAAATCCATCGCTGGCGGCTTCCCGCTGGCCGGTGTGTGCGGCAAGGCCGAGTACATGGACGCCATCGCGCCGGGCGGCCTGGGCGGCACCTACGCCGGTTCGCCGATCGCTTGCGCCGCGGCCCTGGCCGTGATTGAAGTGTTCGAAGAAGAGAAACTGCTGGACCGCAGCAAGGCTGTAGGTGAGCGTCTGACCACCGGCCTGCGCGAAATCCAGAAGAAGCACCCGATCATCGGCGACGTCCGTGGTCTGGGCTCGATGATTGCTGTTGAAGTCTTCGAGAAAGGCACTCACACCCCGAACGCTGCTGCTGTTGGCCAGGTTGTTGCCAAGGCACGTGACAAGGGTCTGATCCTGTTGTCCTGCGGCACCTACGGCAACGTTCTGCGTATCCTGGTACCGCTGACTGCCGAAGATGCACTGCTGGACAAAGGCCTGGCCATCATCGAAGAGTGCTTCGCTGAACTCGCTTGATGTGACGCGCTTCTGAAAAAACCCGCTTCGGCGGGTTTTTTTTGTGCCCTGAAAAGCCATGTGGCGCTATGGTTGTCGGAGGACAGGCTTTGGAAGCTGCGACGGACTGTGTGTCAGGCTATTCAGGAGTAGTTGGCGATGAGCGCTGTAGACCCCACCCCACCCAGCGTACTGATTGTCGAAGGCGACCCTTGGGTGCGTGACATGCTCAGCGAGATGCTGCTCAGCGTGCGCTGCGATGCCCGCCTGCAGGTATGCGCCGATGGGTCGCAGGCACTCAGCGCACTGTCCAGCAAGCCAGACCTGATTATCGCCGCCCGCGAGCTGGCCGGTGTCGATGGCCTGGACCTGTTGCGCAAGGTGCGCGCCAAAGGGCCGGGGTTGCCGTTCATCCTCATGAGCAACCGCAGCGACAGCGCCAGTGTGCACGAGGTGTTGCCCCTGCACCCTACCGCCTACCTGAGCAAACCACTGAACCTGGACAACCTGCGCAAGCGCCTGGAAGAGCTGCTGCTGGCCGTTGGCGAAGAAATCGCCTGCCCCGTGCCGGCCTTGCAGCCAGGTGCCAGCTTGCCCGCCTACCTTGAGCAGCGCCGCGCCACCGCCGATGGCGGGCCGCTGTTGGCCGATGTGCAGGTGGCGATCAAGCGGGCGCTCAACCCTCAGGGCCTGAACCTGAAAGTGCTCGAAGAGGAAGTGCGTAGCGACCCTCAGGTTACCGCCGTGTTGATCGCGGCCGCCAACAGCGCCGCGCTGCACCGTGAAGCGCCGGTGCAGACGTTGCTGCAGGCCCTGAACAAGCTTGGCAGTACTCAGAGCATGAACCTGATTCTGGGCATGACCCTCAAGCGTAGCGCTCGGCTCAGCGACCCGTTGCTGGCGCAGCACGCCGCCGGTTACTGGGACGTTTCGCTGCATACGGCCGAATATGGCCGTACCTTGGCGCGCATGCTTGAGCTCGACGAAGGGCGCTGCTACTGCGCGGGGTTGCTGCACTGCCTGGGTGACCTGGCGGTATTGCGTTGCCTGCAAGAGTGGCGGTTGGCCGGTGGCGAGCTGGACGAACGCAACGTGCAGCAATCGCTGGATGAGTTTGGTGCGGCGTTCGGTTCGGCGCTACGCACGCGCTGGCGCTTGCCGCTGGCATTGCGCGAGTTGATCGCGGCGATCTACCAGCTGGGCGGTGGGGTGTATTCGCGGGAGATCCTGGCGATGAACCTGGCCGGGCAGTTGTCGCGGCTGCCGGCCGAGCAGGGGCTGGAGAAAGTGGCCAGTGGCAAGACCGCGCGCTTGCTCAAGCTTGGCCTGCCGGAGCTGAACCGGCTGCGCAAGGTGGATAACCCGGAGATAAAACCGCCTGAGGATGCGACTTCAGGCTGAACGCGGGCTTTGTGGGAGCGGCCTTGTGTCGCGAAAGGGCTGCGCAGCAGCCCCGGCAATTCGTGCATTTGCGCTGGAGTTCCGGGGGCTGCTGCGCAGCCCTTTCGCGACACAAGGCCGCTCCCACACAAATCGCGCTAGCCTTTGAGTTGTGGGTAAAGCAGTCAGCCGCGGACGATCTGGTTCTTGCCCTGCCGCTTGGCTTGGTACATCGCCGCATCGGCCCGGGCATACAGGCTGTCCAGTGCCACATCTTCTTCGGTCAGCCCGGTCAGCCCCTGGCTCACGGTCACCCCGTACGTCTGCTCGCCATGGTTGAAGCTCAAACGCTGAATCTGCCGCTGCAAGCGTTCGGCAATCTGCTCTGCCACCTGCGTATTGCAACCGGGGAATACCGCCGCAAACTCCTCGCCGCCAATGCGTCCGAACAGGTCGCCACGGCGTAGCACGGCCTTGCCGCTGTCGGCGATGTATTGCAGCACCTGGTCGCCTTCCTGGTGGCCATAGCTGTCGTTGATGCGTTTGAAGTCGTCGATGTCCAGCAGCAGAAAGGCCAGCGGCGTACCGTCTTCGCGAGCGCTGTCGAAGGCCTGCTGGGCGCATTCGAAGAAGTGCCTGCGGTTGCTGCTCTGGGTCAGCACATCAGTGGTGGCCAGGCGCTGCAATTCGCCTTCAAGCTGCTTCTTCTCGGTGATGTCTTCGGCGATACCGACAATGATTACCCGGTCGCCCTCGTGTTGCTGGTTGATGTAGCACTTGTCGCTCAGCCAGCGCAGTTGCCCGTCGGCATTGAGGATGCGGTACTCGCGGTCTTCCACCGAGCCCTTGAGCAGCACCTGGGCGAGGCTGCGTTCGGCAAACTCGAGGTCGTCGGGGTAGATGCTGTCACGCCATTCGTTGTAGTCGGCCAGCACCAGGCTGGCCGGGCGGCCAAAGATGCGCTCGTAGGCGGGGCTTACGTACAGCACCTGACGGGCTTCCCAGTCGAAGGCCCACAGCACCGCGTTAACGCTGTCCAGCAACGAGCTGAACAACTGGTCGCGCTCGCTCAGGCGGGCTACCTCGCCTTGGGCGTGGAGTAGCGCCAGTAAAGTCTGGGCGGCTTCGGGAGGTGAGGTGCCGGGCAATGTCGTTGGAATGTTCTTGGCCATGTGCACGAAGCGGGTCTCGACGTAAAAGCGTGCGGCCAGCATCTGGCCCGCCACGCGGGCGATGTGCCAAATTTGAGTGGCGTCGAGGTGGCTAAGTTCCGAACGGCACGCACCGCAATGGGGCGTGCCGATCAACGGCGGTCAGGCGCCGGTGGGGCGCAGGGAGTAGGTCTTGAGCTGCGCCGCGAAGTCGCGCAGGGCGTGGATGCCGCTGGTTTCGGCCTCGTGTATCCAGTCCTTCATGGCAGCCAGCATGTCGTGGCCGTTGGCGCTGGTGCGCGCCCAGATCTGCTGCAGGGCCAGGCGTTTTTCGTAAATGGTCTTCAGCGCCTGGCTATGGGCAAGCATGGACTCGATACGCACATGGTGGCGGTCTTCCAGCAAGCTGGTTTCTCGCGACAGCAGGCGTTTGGCACGGCGAAAGTGGTGACGCACCGAGGCGTCCACCCGGGCCAGCTCCTGCTTCACCAGCGGGCCGATCACCAGCTTGCGGTACTGGGCCATGATCTGGAAGCGGTTGTTGAGGATGGCCATGGCAGTGTCCATGTCCAGGCTGGCCTTGCCCGCCACACGATGGGCAATCGGCGCCACGCGCTGCACCTTGGCCAGGCGCAACAGGCAGAACAGGCGTATCCAGGCCCAGCCCATGTCGAACTCCCAGCGCTTGACTGAAAGCTTGGCCGAGTTGGGGTAGGTGTGGTGGTTGTTGTGCAGTTCTTCGCCGCCGATGACGATGCCCCACGGCACCAGATTGGTGGCAGCGTCGCGGCATTCGAAGTTGCGATAGCCCAGGGCGTGGCCCAGGCCATTGACCACGCCGGCAGCCCAGAACGGGATCCATATCATCTGCACCGCCCAGATGGTGATGCCGATGGTGCCAAACAGCAGCAGGTCGATCACGGCCATCAAGGCGATGCCACCCAGCTTGTAGCGGGAGTAGAGGTTGCGCTCGATCCAGTCATCCGGGCAGTTCTTGCCGTAGATGCGCAGGGTTTCGGGGTTGCGTGCCTCTTCGCGGTAGAGCTCGGCGCCCTTGCGCAGCACCGTTCCCAGGCCCTTGTGCACCGGGCTGTGCGGGTCGTCGGGGGTTTCGCACTTGGCGTGGTGCTTGCGGTGGATGGCGGTCCATTCGCGGGTGTTCTGCGCCGTGGTCAGCCACAGCCAGAAGCGGAAGAAGTGCTTGAGCGCGCCATTGAGCTCCAGGGCCCGGTGCGCGGAGTAGCGATGCAGGTAGACCGTGACGCTGACGATGGTCACGTGGGTCATCAACAAGGTGATGCCGACCAGTTGCCAGGCCGACAAGTCGAGCAGGCCGTAGTACCACATAGGTGTAAATACCCTCGAAATGCGGGGGGGAAGGGCTGATTATCCCTTGGCGGGGAAATAAAACCAGTCAAAGCTGACCACGCGATGTTTCACGCGGTCGATGTGGGAGCGGGTGCACCCGCCCCCATAGGGCGCCAGAACCTTTATAATCGCCCTTCCTTTCAGATGGCCAATCCCACCCGACATGTCTGTTTCCGTTCGCGACGCCTTGCGCATGGCTGCGCTGTATGTGGTGCTCTCGATCCTCTGGCTGGCGCTCGCCGAGGTGATGCTGCACTGCATGACTGACGACCCCCTGGCACTGACCGTGGGGCGGCAGATCAATGTGGTGCTGTGGGTGCTGTTCAGCGCCGTGCTGATCTATGTTTCGCGCGTAAGGCTGCTGAACTTCATCGGCGTTGGAGCACGCTTGCGTGGCGAGGACCGCGAGCGGCTGCGCATGGCTGCTGCAGTGTTCGACAGCACCCTCGAAGGGGTGCTGGTCACCGACCGCCAGGGCCTGATCGTGCACGTCAACCGCGCCTTCATGCGCATCACCGGCTACCAGCAGGACGAGGTGATCGGCCAGCGCCCGAGCAAGTTCAAATCGGGCCGCCATGGCCAGGCGTTCTACCAGCAGATCTTTGCCACCCTGGCCGCGAAGGGCGAGTGGAGCGGCGAAATCTGGAACCGGCGCAAAAGCGGCGAAATTTACCCGCAATGGCAGACCATCTGCGCCATCCGCGATGACGACGGTGAGCTGAGCCATTACGTAGCGGTGTTCAGTGACATCAGTGCGATCAAGCATTCGGAACAGGAACTGGCCTACCTGGCGCACCACGACCCGCTGACCGGCCTGCCCAACCGCCTGCTGTTCACCGACCGGGTCGAGCAGGCCCTGGCGGCCGCCCAGGCCAACAAGCGCGGTTGTGCCCTGCTGCTGTTGGACCTGGACCATTTCCAGAGTATCAACGACGGCCTGGGCCACACCATCGGTGACCAGTTGCTGAAGCTGGTGGGCGAGCGCCTGGGCGAGGTGCTGGGCAATGGCGTGACCCTGGCACGCCTGGGTGGCGACGAGTTCGGTGTGCTGGCCGAGAACTGCCAGCAGGTCGGCCAGGCGGGCAAGCTGGCGCAGTGCATTATCGAACGCATGCGCGAGCCGTTCGTGTTCGAGGAAAATCGCCTGTTCATCAGTGCCAGCGTCGGTATCAGCCTGTTCCCCAGCGACGCCTTGAGCGCCGAGCAGTTGCTGCGTAATGCCGATGCGGCGTTGTACAAGGCCAAAAGCAACGGGCGTGCCTGCTATGCGCTGTACACCGAAGAGCTGACCGCTCACGCCCAGCACCGGGTCGAGACCGCCGGTGAGCTGCGCCGGGCACTGGAGCAGAATGAGCTGCGGGCCTACTTCCAGCCGGTACATGACCTGGCGACAGGCCGACAGGTAGGGGTCGAGACACTGGTACGCTGGCAGCACCCCCAGCGCGGCCTGGTGCCGCCGGGCGAGTTCATCCCGATTGCCGAGCGCACCGGGCTGATTGCCGAAATCGACACCTGGGTGCTGCGCCAGGCCTGTCGGCAAATGGTGCAGTGGCAGGCCGAAGGCCGGCAGCTGGCGTTTGTGGCAGTGAACATTTCCAGCCGCCTGTTTGGCCAGCATGAACTGTACCGGCAGGTGGCCGAGGTGCTGCACGAGACTGGCCTGGCTCCGGCCCTGCTGGAATTGGAAGTGACCGAAAGCGCGGTGATGGAAGACCCGGAAGTGGCGCTGGAGCAACTGCATCGTCTACGCGAGCTGGGGGTGACCCTGGCCATCGACGACTTTGGCACCGGGTATTCGTCGTTGCTGCGGCTCAAGCGTTTGCCGGTGCAGAAGCTGAAGATCGATCAGGGCTTCGTGGCCGGGTTGCCTCTGGATGAGGATGACATCGCGATCGTGCGGGTAATCATTGCCCTGGCACGCAGCATGGGCATGCAGGTGCACGCCGAGGGCATCGAGCAGGCGGAGCAGGCCAGCTTCCTGCTGCTGGAGCAGTGTCAGCTGGGGCAGGGGTACTGGTTCGGGCGGCCGGTGCCGGCTGCGGATCTTCGCTGGGATTGAGACCCAGGGGCCGCTTTGCGGCCCTTTCGCCGGCAAGCCAGCTCCCACAAGGATTGCACGAGCCTTGAGGTCGGCGCGCTACCTGTGGGGCTGGCTTGCCGGCGATGGGGCGCGCAGCGGCCCCCGTCTATCGCTTGTTCAGGCCCTTCGCCAGGCGGTCCCCACCCAGCTGGATCAACGCCACCAACGCCACCAGCATGGCAATCACGGTCAGCATGATCTGGCTGTCAAAGCGCTGGTAGCCATACCGGTAGGCGATATCCCCCAAGCCGCCGGCACCGATTGCCCCGGCCATGGCCGAGGAGTTGATCAGGGTCACCAGGGTAATGGTGAAACCCCCGACGATGCCCGGCAGCGCCTCGGGCAACAGCACATGCCAGACGATGTGCCAGCGCCGGCAGCCCATGGCCTGTGCAGCTTCCACCAAACCATGGTCGACTTCGCGCAGGCTGACCTCGGCAATCCGCGCAAAAAACGGCGTGGCGGCAATGGTCAGCGGCACCACCGCCGCCCATACCCCGTAGGTAGTGCCTACCACCAGGCGGGTGAAGGGGATCAGCGCGACCATCAGGATCAGGAACGGGATCGAACGGAACAGGTTGACGAAGGCGCCCAGCACCCGGTTCAGCGGCGGTGCCTCGAAGATTCCGCCCTTGTCGCTGGTGACCAGCAGCACCGCCATCGGCACCCCCACCAGCAGGGCGATCAGCGACGACACGCCGACCATCAGCAAGGTATCGAGCAAGCCTTCCAGCAGGCGATCAAACCACATGGCCCAGTACCTCCACGTCCTCGGCCCAGCGGCGGGCACGTTCCAGCAGTTGATGGGTATCGTGCGGCGAGTGTTGCACCGACAGGATCAGTTGCCCCAAGGCATGCTCGCCAATGGTTTCCACGCCGCCCTGCAGCAGGCGCACGCGGCCGCCCAGGTCGTTGAACAGGGCAGACAGCTCGGGTTCGCCGAGCAGGGTCAGTTTCAGTACCAAAGCGCTGTCACGGCTAACCGGGCTCGCCCGCAAGCTGGCTTGCAGCGCGGCAGGCAACCTGGCCTGCAACGGTGCAAGCAGGGTGCGGGTGACCTCATGGCGTGGTGCGCCGAACACCCGCCAGACTTCGCCCTGCTCGACCACTTCGCCGCGCTCCAGCACGACCACCCGGTGGCAGATATCGCGGATCACCGCCATTTCGTGGGTGATCAGCACGATGGTCAGGCCCAGGCGCTGGTTGATGTCGCGCAGCAACTCAAGGATCGAAGCGGTGGTTTCCGGGTCCAGGGCCGAGGTGGCCTCGTCGCACAGCAAAATCTCGGGGTCGTGCACCAGCGCCCGGGCAATGCCGACGCGCTGTTTCTGCCCGCCGGACAGTTGCGCCGGGTACACGTGGTGTTTTTCCTGCAAGCCGACCAGCTCCAGCAGCTCGCGCACCTTGCGGTGGCGCTCGGCCTTGGCCACGCCGGCCACTTTCAACGGCAACTCGACGTTCTGCCACACGGCCTTGGCCGACATCAGGTTGAAGTGCTGGAAGATCATGCCGATGCGCCGGCGCAGCGCCACCAGGTGGTCCTCGTCGAAAGGCGCAATGTCCACCTGGTCGATCAGTACCCGGCCCTGGCTGGGTTGCTCCAGGCGGTTGATGGTGCGCAGCAGTGAAGACTTGCCGGCACCGCTGCGGCCGATGATGCCGAAGATCTCGCCATGGCGGATGTTCAGGTCGATGCCTTGCAAGGCGGGTTGCGTCTGGCCAGGGTAGGTCTTGCCCAGGCCGATGAAGCGCACATGGGCTTCATTGACCTCCGGGCGCAGGGCCTGTTCCTTGACCGTTGGCGGCAATGGTTGTGGTGTAGGCGCCCTGAGCGCGCTGGCCTGGCTCATGTCAGCCTTCCCAGCCGGCTTGGTAGAGCTTGCCGTGGGCTTTGTCCAATGCTGCGCGCACCACCGGCGAGTGCTGGTAGATGTCGACGAACCTGGCCAGCCGTGGGTCGTCCTTGCTTTGCGGGCGGATGACGAACTGGATCACGTATTCCTTGTTTTCCAGGCCGTCGAACAGCAATGCCGAGGTGGCATCAAAGGTGTTGGCCAGGCGGATGTAGGCCGGGTAGCCCTGCACCAGGTCTGCGTCGTCGTAGGCGCGTACCAGCTGAACCGCCTCGACCTGAAGGATTTTCAGCTTTTTCGGGTTGGCGACAATGTCGTCTTCGGTGGCCTTGTAGCCAACGCCTGGCTTCAGGGTGATCAGCCCAGCCTTGGCCAGCAGTTGCAGGCCGCGGCCGCTGTTGATCGGGTCGTTGGCGATGGCCACGCTGGCGCCTTCTGGCAGGTCGGCGAAGCTTTTGTACTTTTTCGAGTACAGGCCAACGTTGTTGATGATGCCCGATGCGTAAGGCACCAGGTTGAAGCCCGCAGCAGCCTTGGCGTTTTCCAGGAAGGGGATGTGCTGGAAGTAGTTCACGTCGATGTCGCCGCTGTTGAGGCTGACATTGGGCGCAATCCAGTCGCTGAATTCGATCAGCTTCACTTCCAGGCCTTGCTTGTGCGCTTCTTCCACTGCGGCTTCCAGCGGAATGGCAAAGGCCGAGGTGGTGCCGATCTTCAGCGGTTCGGCAGCCAGGGCACTGGCGGACAGGCCCAAGGTGAGGGCAAAGGCCGCGACGGGCCGGAACAGTTTCTCAAGCATGGTGCAGGGCTCCAGTCGGGGCAGGGGTTGGGGTAAAGCGGTAGGTCGAGCCCGGGTGATCGGCGGGCAAGTGCGGGTGGTCAGCCTGGAACAGCTTCTCGCGCAGGGTGCCTTCGGCGTAGGCGGTCTTGTAGCGGCCACGCTGTTGCAGCTGCGGGATGACCAGGTCGATGAAGTCCTCGAAGCTTTCCGGGGTGACGGTGCGGGTCAGGTTGAAGCCGTCCAGCCCGGTTTCGTCGATCCAGGCGATCAACTGTTCGGCCACCTGTTCCGGTGAGCCGACCAGGGTGACGTAGCGGCCACCCAGGGCGTGCTGTTCAAGCAGCCGACGGCGGGTCCAGGCGTTTTCCTGCAACTGGCGCGTGGCGGACTGGATGGCATTGCCCTGGCTGAAGCCAATCGGCTCGTCCAGCCCGTAGGCCGCAAAGTCGATGCCGGTGGATGCGGCGAAGTGCGCGACGCCGGCCTCGGGGCTTGCATGGCGCAGGTACTCGGCATGCTTGGCCTGGGCCGCTTGCTCGGTGGCGGCGACGATCACCGTGATGCCCATGAACACTTTGACCGCTTGCGGGTCGCGCCCGGCGGCCTGGGCGGCAGCGCGTACCTTGTCGACCTGGGCGCGGGTGGCGGCCTTGTTTTGGCCGTTGATGAACACGCATTCGGCATGGTTGCCGGCGAACGCCAGGCCACGCTGCGAGCTGCCGGCCTGGAACAATACCGGGGTGCGTTGCGGCGAGGGTTCGCTCAGGTGATAGCCCTCGACGTTGTAGAACTCGCCGTGGTGGCTGACCTTGCGCACCTTGTCGGGCTGGGCATAGACCCGCTGCTCGCGGTCTGCGACCACGGCGTCGTCGGCCCAGCTGCCTTCCAGCAGCTTGTACAGCACTTGCAGGTATTCGTCGGCTTGGTCATAACGGCGGTCATGCTCGGGCTGCTGTGTCAGGCCCATGGCCCGGGCGGCGCTGTCGAGGTAGCCGGTGACGATGTTCCAGCCCACCCGGCCATTGCTGAGGTGGTCGAGGGTGGAAAGGCGCCGGGCGAACAGGTACGGCGCCTCGTAGGTGAGGTTGGCGGTAAGGCCGAAACCCAGGTGGCGGGTGACCGCAGCCATGGCCGAAACCAGCAGCAGCGGGTCGTTGACCGGCAGCTGGATCGACTCCTTGAGGGTAACGTCCAGCGACTGGCCGTAGATGTCGTAGGTGCCGACGATGTCGGCAATGAACAGCCCGTCGAACAGGCCGCGCTCCAGCAGGCGTGCCAGGTCGGTCCAATATTCCAGCGACTTGTATTGGGTCGAGGTGTCCCGCGGGTGGGTCCACAGGCCGTGGTTGATGTGCCCGATGCAGTTCATGTTGAAGGCATTGAGCAGAATCTGCCTGGCCATCAGATGGTCCCCCGGCGTGGTGGGTTGGCATCGTTGAGGTAGTAGTTGCCGATGGCGTGATACTTCCAGCGCACCGGGTCGTGCAGGGTGTGCACGCGAGCGTTGCGCCAATGGCGGTCGAGGTTGTGCTCGGCAAGCGTGGCCTGGCTGCCGCCCAGTTCGAACAGCGCGGTACCGGCGGCGAGGGAAATCTCGGTGCTGATGGCCCGCGCTTCGGCCACGGCAATGGAGGCGGCGGCCACGTTGTCGGCGGTGCTGTCGTCGCGGGCGCGGTCGAGGTATTCGCCGGCGCGCTCCAGCAGGGCTTCGGCGGCATGCAGGCGGATCGCCAGGTGACCGAAGCTCTTCAGCGTCAGCGGGTCATCCGTGGCCTTGTCCAGGCCGGAGTCGACCCACGGGCGGCTGCGTGTGCGCACGAAGTGCAGGGCGTCTTCATAGGCGGCGCGGGCGATGCCGGTGTCGATGGCTGCATGGAGGATCTGCGCCAGCGGCCCGACCGGGGTAGGGCGCTCGAACGCGCTCTGGAACGGCACCACGTCGGCGGCGCTGACATACACGTTGTCGAACACCACCGAACCGCTGCCGGTGGTGCGCTGGCCGAAGCCGCTCCAGTCGTCGATCACCTGCAAGCCCTGGCTGTCGGCCGGGACGAAGGCCAGCTGCTGCACGCCTTGGTCATCAACGACCGAGGTAGGAATGCGCTGGGCGTAGATGGCGCCGGTGGAATAGAACTTGCGGCCGTTGATGCGAAAGCCCTCGCCGTCTCGGCTCAGGCGGGTGGTGCGCTCGTTGGCGGTCTTGGTGCCCAGCTCGGCCAGGGCATTGCCGAAGCGGCGGCCGGCGAGTACTTCGGCGTACAGGCGCTGTTGCTGTTCGGGGCTGCCGTTTACCCGCAGCACTTCCAGGCCGTAGAAATGGTTTTGCGGGATCTGCCCCAGCGAGCCGTCGGCCTGGGCGATACGGGCGATGACCTTGGCCAGGGTGACGTTGGACACGCCGGCGCCGCCAAAGGCCTTCGGCACGCTGATGGCCCACAGGCCGGAGCGGGTGAACAGCTCCAGTTCGGCGTGGGGCAGGCGGCGCTCGCGGTCGCGCAGGGCGCTGTCCCGGCGCAGTTGCTGGGCGATGTCTTCGGCGACATTCAGGGCTTCGGTGTCGCTGGTGATGATTTTTGTAGTCATGTTGTTTCTCCGTGGCCCTAGGGGCCGCTTCGCGCCCCCATCGCCGGCAAGCCAGCTCCCACAGGTACTGCACTGACCTCAATACCTGTGCAGTACCTGTGGGAGCTGGCTTGCCGGCGATTGGGCTGCAAAGCAGCCGCCAAGGCCTAAAAATCAGATCCAGGAATGCCGCGCAGGCAGGGTGCCGTTGAGGTGGTACGCACCCACCGCGTGGTACTTCCAGCGCACCGGGTCGTGCAGGGTGTGCACCCGGGCATTGCGCCAGTGGCGGTCGAGGTTGAACTCGGCAAGGGTGGCGCGGCTGCCGGCCAGCTCGAACAGCTTCTCGCTGGCCTGCAGGGCAATTTCGGTGGTCAGCACCTTGGCCTCGGCTACCGCAATCGAGGCCCGGGCCGCGCCGGCTGCGTCGATGGGCGCAGCATTGACCTCGTCGAGTACCCGGGCGGCCCTGCGCAGCAGCGCTTCGGCGGCGTGCAGCTCAAGCTTCAGCTTGCCGATGTCGGCGATCACATAAGGGTCGTCGCTGGCGCGGTCCACGTTGGCTTCAATCCACGGGCGGGACTTTTCACGCACGAAGGTGATCGCATCATCGATTGCCGCTTCGGCAATGCCGGCGTCAATCGCCGCCTGAATCAGCTGCGAGGCTGCGCCCTGGATGTTGGGGATGTCCCGCTGGCGCCAGTTGTCGATCACCAGCTCCGCGTCTACCGGCACCTGGTCCAGCAGCACAGTGCCGCTGGCGGTGGTGCGCTGGCCGAACCCGGACCAGTCATCGACGATGCGCAGCCCCGGGCTGCCACGGCGCACGAACGCCAGGCGCTGACGGCCTTCGTCATCCAGTGCCTTCACTGCTACCCAGTGGGCGAACAGCGCACCGGTGGAATAGAACTTTTCGCCGCTGATGCGATAGCTATCGCCCGTGCGGGTGATCCGGGCCTTGAGGGTGAGCGTGTCCTTGGTGCCGCGTTCGGGGCCGGCATTGCCGATGCGCCAACCGTCGAGCACGCTGCGGAAGATCAGCGCCTGTTGCGCCTCGGTGGCCGTCAGGCGAATCAGTTGCAGCATGCCGAACTGGTTCTGCGGGATCTGCCCCAAGGCCGGGTCGGCGGCGCTGATCAGGCGAAACACTTCGGCTACGGTTTCGAACGACACGTCGGGGCCGCCGTGGGCCTTTGGTACGCTGATGCTGCCCAGGCCACTGCGGGTGAACAGCTCGATCTCCGCCCACGGCAGTTTGCGTTGCTGGTCGCGGCGGGCGGCTTGCTCGCGGGCAACCTCGGCCAGTTCGCGGGCCGCTTGCAAGGCTTCGGCGTCGTTGCGCAGTACCTTGGCCGGCAGCAGCAGGGGCGAGCTGTCGAGATCGCTATGGAATTGGGTATTTGGCTGGCTGGACATCAGTACCGCTCCTTGGCTGCACTCAATGCCCTGGCGATACGCACTGGGGTGATTGTGATCCTGACCATTCCTGACCTCACAAAAAAGTTGTGTCGCTACAGCTGGTCGCGACAAAAGTGTGCTGGTCCGGTGGTCCGGTTTATATACCCTAATGCTTTATAAAAGGTTTATGAACTAACTCTTTGGAATATGTATAGAAGGATGGGATTTGCTTTTCATGTAGTGGCCCGATCGCCGGCAAGCCAGCTCCCACAGGTACGCCACATCATTCAAGCCCTGTGATGTACC
>NZ_JBLZWV010000005.1:0-17220 GCF_056098905.1 Pseudomonas sp. TSO6
CCCACAGGTACGCCACATCATTCAAGCCCTGTGATGTACCTGTGGGAGCTGGCTTGCCGGCGATAGGGCCGGAACAGGTTACTCGGAGGCAGCAGTACCGAGGAACTTGCGCAGGAACTGGCGGGTACGCTCTTCCTTCGGCGCCGCAAACAGTGCCTTGGCCTCGCCCTGTTCCACGATCACGCCCTTGTCGAAGAAGATCACCCGGTTCGCCACGTCCCGGGCAAAGCTCATTTCGTGGGTGACGATGATCATGGTGCGTTTCTCTTCGGCCAGGCCGCGGATGGTCGCCAGCACTTCACCCACCAACTCCGGGTCCAGTGCAGAGGTGGGTTCGTCGAACAGGATCACCTCCGGCTCCATGGCCAGGGCGCGGGCGATGGCCACCCGTTGCTGCTGCCCGCCGGACAGGCGCCGTGGGTAGGCGTCTTCCTTGCCCGCCAGGCCGACCTTGGCCATCAGGCGCCGCCCCAGCTCGACGGCTTGCTCGCGGGGCGTCTTCTTGACGATCACCGGCCCCTCGATCACGTTCTCCAGGGCGGTACGGTGCGGGAACAGGTTGAAGTTCTGAAACACGAACCCGGCCTGCTGGCGCAAGCGGCGTATCGCACTCTGCTGGCCACCCAGCGGGCGGTTGGCATCAATGCTGATGGCGCCTATCTTGATCTGCCCGGCGTCGGGGGTTTCCAGCAGGTTCAGGCAGCGCAGGAAGGTGGTCTTGCCCGAGCCGCTGGGGCCGATGATGGCCACCACTTCGCCGGGCTGCACGGTCAGGTCGATGCCGTTGAGCACGGTCTGGCCCTTGAACCGCTTGGTCAGGCCTTTGACTTCAATCATGCTCATTGCTCCTGGTCATGCTGGTTGACCCGCGCTTCCATGCGGTTCTGGAAGTGCGCGAGGATGCTGCACAGCACCCAGTAGATGACCGCGACCGCCACATACATGGTGAACACTTCGAAGGTGCGTGCGGTAATCAGCTGCGCCTGGCGGAACAGCTCGGGCACCTGGATGGTCGCCGCCAGCGCGGTGTCCTTGACCAGCGAGATAAAGCTGTTGCCCAGCGGCGGCAGGGCGGTGCGCAAGGCTTGGGGCAGGATCGCCCGGCGCATGGCCTGGACGCGGGTCATGCCGATACTGGCGGCAGCTTCCCACTGGCCGCGGTCGATCGAGGAGATCGCCGCACGCAGGATTTCGCAGATGTAGGCCGCCATGTTCAGCGACAGGCCGATCAGCGAAGCCGGGATGGGGTCGAGTTCGATGCCGATCTGCGGCATGCCGAAATAGATCACGAACAACTGCACCAGCAGCGGCGTGCCGCGGAAGAACGACACGTAGATCCGCGCCAGCCAGTTCAGCGGCAAAATCTTCGACAGCCGCATCAGCGCCAGGGCAAAGCCCAGCAGCAGGCCGAAGAACATGCCGCCAACACTGAGCAGCACTGTATAACCCGCGCCCTTCAGCAGGAAGGGCGCGGAGTCGACAACGAGTTGCAGGCTTTCAGCAATCATTTGGTGACATCGGCACCGAAGTATTTTTCGGACAGCTTGGCCAGCGTGCCGTCAGCCTTGAGCTTGTCGATGGCCTTGTTTATGGCTGCCAGCAGTTCAGGCTCGCCCTTGCGCAGGGCCACGCCGCTTTCCAGGCGCGAGAAGGCATCGCCGGCCAGTTCGGTGTCTTTGGCTTTTTGCGCGTATTCCAGCGCGGCCAGGCGGTCGATCAGGATGGCGTCGATACGGCCGTTGCGCAGGTCGGCGAACTTGCTCGGGTCGTCTTCATAGGTGCGCACTTCGGCTTTCGGGACGTCCTGCTTGACCCACTGTTCGTAGTTGGTGCCCAGGCCCACGCCGACTTTCTTGCCGGCCAGGTCTTGCGCCGACTTGATGTTCAGCTGCTCTGCTTTCTTCTTCAGGATCAGGGCCTGGATACCCGAAACGGTGTAGGGCTCAGAGAAATCGTATTTCTTCTTGCGCTCCTCGGAGATGGTCACCTGATTGACCACCACGTCCAGGCGCTTGGATTCCAGCGCGGCAAGGATGCCATCCCACTTGGTCGGCTGGATTTTGGCCTTGACCCCCAGCTCCTTGGCCAGCAGTTCCGAAAGCTCCACCTCGAAGCCGGCCAGCTTGCCGTTCTCGTCCTGGAAGCTGAACGGTGGGTATGTGCCTTCGAGGCCGACGTTGATCACGCCTTTTTCCTGGATGGTCTTCAATTGCTCGCCGGCGAACGCCTGGCTGAGCAGGCCGGCACCCAGCAGGATGGCCAGGCTGGCGTTGAGTAGCGGTTTGGCGAATTTCGACATGTCAGAGCCCCGCGCTTGTTGTGTAAGTAGTGAGGTGGCGACTATAGGGTTGGCTGCTTAGGCCAGGAAATAATAAAAGATTATTTTGTTATTCCATTTTTGATTTGTGCCAGGTGTTGGCTGCTTTGAGGGTAGGCGAGGATGCTCGCTACGTCATCGCGGCTTATGCCTGACTTAGCGCAGGATGGAATAAAGCGTTGTTTTTTCCAAGGGACGGATTTGCCGTAGAGTGGATCGCATGTAGGCAGGCCCGGCCCTTTCGCGGGCCTGGCGAAAAACCAGATGGCCTATACGGCAGGAGAAAACCGTGAGCGAACAACCTTCATCCGCGCACTGGCAGTTGCACAACATCGTTAGCGGCCTGCGCGGCGCCCGTGAGCAATGGCGCACCCGCAATGGCCGTAGCATTGGCGAACAGGGCGGGCGTGAGCTGCCGTCGCGCGAAGCAATGCGGCAGATCCTGGAGCAACTGTGCGGCGCGTTGTTCCCCATGCGCCTTGGGCCTGTGGACCTGCGCGAAGAGAGTGAAGACTTCTACGTTGGCCATACCCTGGATGCCGCGCTGACCGCATTGCTGACCCAGGCGCGCCTGGAGTTGCGCTATGCCGCCCGGCAAAGCAAGGCTGAGCTGGCCAGCGTCGATGGCCATGCGTTGAAGCTGATCCAGGGCTTTGCTGCTGCGCTGCCGGAATTGCGGGTGCTGCTCGACACCGACGTGCTGGCCGCCTATCACGGCGACCCCGCCGCGCGCAGCGTCGATGAAGTGCTGCTGTGCTACCCGGGCATCCTGGCGATCATCCATCACCGCCTGGCGCATCACCTGTACCAGGCCGGCCTGCCGCTGCTGGCGCGGATCAGCTCGGAGCTGGCGCATTCGGCCACCGGTATCGACATCCACCCCGGCGCGCAGATCGGCCCGAGCTTCTTCATCGACCACGGCACCGGCGTGGTCATCGGCGAAACCGCGATCATCGGTGAGCGCGTGCGCATCTACCAGGCGGTGACCCTGGGCGCCAAACGCTTCCCCAGCGATGAGTCGGGCACCCTGCACAAAGGCCTGCCGCGCCATCCGATTGTCGAGGACGATGTGGTGATCTATGCCGGGGCCACAGTGCTGGGGCGCATTACCATCGGCAAAGGTTCGACCATTGGTGGCAATGTGTGGCTGACCCGCAGTGTGCCTGCTGAAAGCAACATCACCCAGGCCAACCTGCAGCTGGATTGCCAGGACAAGAATTGATCTAGCATTTACTTAGCCTGTACCGGCCCTTTCGCGGGTAAACCCGCTCCCACAGGTACTGCACAAGCCTCAGTCTTTGTGGGGTACCTGTGGGAGCGGGTTTACCCGCGAAAGGGCCGGTACAGGACAACACCAATCAGCGCCCCAATTCGCATTGAAATCCGATCCATGTTTAACTTGAACGCTTGTTCAATGTAAAAACGCTGGTCCGCTGCCGGTGTTCAACAGGAGGATTCCTTTGCTGAACCCGTTCATTCCGAACCTCACGTCATTCGACGAGGTGCACGCCCGATGAGTGCACCGAACCCTTCCGCCGCCAACGGCAAAATCCGCATGAACCCCCCGGTGTTCTACTTTGCGGCAAGTTTCATCCTCATCTTTGGCCTGGTGGTCATCTCCAACCCGCAAGCCGCAGGCGACTGGCTGCTGGCGGCGCAGAACTGGGCGGCCAACACGGTCGGCTGGTACTACATGTTGGCCATGACGCTGTACCTGCTCTTCGTGGTGGTCACCGCCTTGTCCGGCTACGGCAAGATCAAGCTCGGTGCCGACCACGACGAACCCGAGTTCAGTTACCTCTCGTGGGCCGGCATGCTGTTCGCCGCCGGCATCAGCATTACCCTGTTCTTCTTCTGTGTTTCCGAGCCGCTGACGCACATGCTGCAACCGCCCCAGGGCGAAGCGGGCACGGCCGAGGCCGGGCGCCAGGCGATGCAGGTCCTGTTCCTGCACTGGGGCCTGCATGGCTGGGGCGTATTCGCCTTTGTCGGCATGGCACTGGCCTACTTCGCCTACCGCCACAACCTGCCGCTGGCGTTGCGTTCGGCGCTGTACCCTCTGATCGGCAAGCGCATCAACGGCCCTATCGGCTACGCAGTGGATGGCTTCGGTATCATTGCCACGGTGTTCGGCCTGGGTGCCGACATGGGCTTTGGCGTACTGCACCTGAACGCCGGCCTGGACTACCTGTTCGGTATCAGCCACAGCCAGTGGGTACAGGTGATCCTCATCACCCTGATGATGGGCGCGGCAGTGGCCGTGGCCGTTGCCGGGGTGGAGAAGGGCGTGCGGGTGATGAGCGACATCAACCTGTTCCTGGCCTGCGCGTTGCTGTTGTTCGTGCTGTTTGCCGGGCCTACCCAACACTTGTTCAACACGCTGATCCAGAACCTGGGTGATTACCTGGGCGCTCTGCCACGCAAGAGTTTTGATGTGTATGCCTACGGTGATAACCGCGACTGGCTGGGCGGCTGGACAGTGTTCTACTGGGCCTGGTGGATTGCCTGGGCGCCGTTCGTGGGCCTGTTCATCGCCCGTATCTCCCGTGGCCGCACCATCCGCGAGTTCGTCTTTGGCGTGCTGCTGATCCCCTTGGGCTTCACCCTGGCGTGGATGTCGATTTTCGGCAACAGCGCCCTGGACCAGGTGATCAACCACGGCATGACCGCGCTGGGCCAGTCGGCACTGGATAACCCGTCCATGAGCCTGTACCTGCTGCTGGAGACCTACCCATGGAGCAAGGCGGTGATCGCCACCACGGTGTTCATCAGCTTCGTGTTCTTCGTGACCTCGGCCGATTCGGGCACTGTGGTGCTGTCGACTCTGTCGGCCAAGGGTGGCGACGCGGACGAGGACGGGCCGAACTGGCTGCGCATCTTCTGGGGCGCGATGACGGCGCTGATCACCAGTGCACTGCTGTTCGCCGGCAGCATCGATTCGCTGAAGTCGGCGGTGGTGCTGACCTCGTTGCCGTTCTCGCTGATTCTGCTGTGCATGATGTGGGGGCTGCACAAGGCGTTTTACCTGGAGTCGCAACGGCAGATCGCGCAGATGCACTCGCTGGCCCCGTTCGCCCAGTCACGTCGCGGCCGTGGCGGCTGGCGCCAGCGCCTGAGCCAGGCGGTGCACTTCCCGTCGCGTGATGAGGTGTACCGCTTCATGGACGATGTGGTGCGCCCGGCGATTGCCGACGTGCGTGAAGTGTTCGAGCAGAAGGGCCTGGTAATAATTACCCAGGACGACCCGAGCCACGACAACGTCAGCCTGAAGATTGGCCATGGCGAGGAACAGCCGTTCATTTACCAGGTGCAGATGCGTGGCTATTTCACGCCATCGTTCGCCCTGGGTGGGCTGGGTACGCAGGAGTTGAAGAACCGCCGCTATTACCGGGCGGAGGTGCACCTGAGCGAAGGCAGCCAGAACTATGACCTGGTGGGCTACAGCAAGGAGCAGATCATCAACGACATCCTCGACCAGTACGAGCGGCACATGCAGTACCTGCATCTGGTCCGTTAGATTGCCGGGGCCGCTTTGCGGCCCATCGCCGGCAAGCCAGCTCCCACAGGTAGCCCACAATCTTCAAACCTGTGGTAATCCTGTGGGAGCTGGCTTGCCGGCGATTGGAGGCCGAAGGCCTCCCCATCGGACTATCAGAAGGGTGCATCCCCAAGGATGGTCGCCCGGTGCATCACCCGCCGGTTCGGCCGGTAATCATCCACCGCAAAATGCTGGGTCACGCGGTTGTCCCAGAACGCCACGTCATTCTCCTGCCAACGCCAGCGAATGCTGAACTCCGGTCGCGTCGCATGGGCGAACAGCAGCCTCAGCAGCGCATCGCTTTCCAGCTCGCTCAGCTCATTGATGCGCGTAGTAAACCCTTCATTGACGAACAACGCCTTGCGCCCGCTCACCGGATGCGTGCGCACCACCGGGTGCGACAGCGGCGGGTTGTTGCGCCGCGTGGCCTCCCAGCGCGCCAGGTCTTCCGGCGTGGTGCCAAAACGCTCCAGCGGGAACGACTTGGTAAAGTCGTGGGTGGCGGTCAGCCCGTCGAGCATCTCGCGCAGCGGCGCCGACAAGGCTTCGAAGGCCGCGATACCGCTGGCCCACAGGGTATCGCCACCGTAGGCCGGCAACTGCTTGGCGCTGAGCACCGCGCCCAGTGCCGGGGTCGGCAAAAAGGTCACGTCGGTGTGCCACACGGCGTTGTCGCGTACATCGGTGACTGCCGTGTCGAGCACCAGCACCTGTGGGGTTTCCGGCACGTTGGGGTAGATCGGGTGAATGTGCAGGTCGCCGAAGCGGGCGGCAAAGCGCGCCTGCTGCTCGGGGTTGATCGGCTGGTCGCGGAAGAACAGCACCTGATGCTTGAGCAGCGCCTGTTCGATGGCGTCGCGTTCTTCTGCAGTGATATCGCGGCTGATGTCCACGCCGCTGATCTGGGCACCGAGGGCCGGGCTGAGAGGGGTAACGGTCAGGCTCATGTCTTTTCTCGTTCTAGGCGCCGGGTTGCCGGCGTGGTCAGTCGGCAATCAGTGGCTCTGCCCGTGCCAGGGCACCAGTTTGCGTTGCAGGGCACGCAGGCTCATTTCCAGGGCGAAGGCGATCAGGGCGATCAGCAAAATACCCAGCACCACCACATCAGTGACCAGGAACTGCGCCGCCGACTGGACCATGAAGCCCAGGCCGCTGGTGGCGGCAATCAGCTCGGCGGCGACCAGTGTGGACCAGCCCACCCCCAGGCCGATGCGGATGCCGGTGAGGATGTCGGGCAGCGCACTGGGCAGGATCACATGGCGTATCAGCTGCGTCTTGGTCGCGCCCAGCGACTGTGCCGCCCGCAGCTTGGCCGGGTCGACCGTGCGCACACCGGTGGCGGTGGCAATGGCGATCGGGGCGAAGATCGCCAGGTAGATCAGCAGCACCTTCGACAGCTCGCCGATACCGCACCAGATGACGATCAACGGCAGGTAGGCCAGCGGCGGGATGGGCCGGTAGAACTCGATCAGCGGGTCGAGGATGCCGCGGGCCACGCGGTTGTAGCCGATGGCGATGCCGACCGGGATCGCGGTCAGGGTCGCGGCCACCAGCGCCAGGCCGATGCGGCCCAGGCTCGCGCCCAGGTGCTGCCACAGGCTGGCGTCCATGTAACCTTGAGTCAGCAGGGTCCAGGCCCTGGCCAGGATGTCACCGGGCGAAGGCAGGAACAGGGGCTCGATCCAGCCGGCGGCCGTCACCAGCCACCAGACCAGCAGCAGGCTGACCATGGTCAGAGTACTGATCCAGCGGGTGGACAATGGCCGGCGCTGCTTGGCGGCTGGCCGGGTTTGGGCGTTGTGTTTGCCGGCGACCGGCAGGTCCAGGCTGCTCATGCGCGCTCCTGCAGGCTTTGGCGTTGGGAGAACACCCGCGCCAGCACATGCTCGCGGGTTTCGATGAAGGCGGGGTCGGACTTGATGGCCCGGGCTGATTCGCCAGCGGCATAGCGCTGGCCGAAGTCCAGTTGCAGGCGCTCCACTACGCGCCCCGGGTTGGGCGCCAGCAGTACCAGCTCACTGGCGAGGAACACCGCTTCTTCGATGTCGTGGGTAATCAGGAACACCGGCTTGGCGGTGCGCTGCCACACCTGCAGCAGCAGTTCCTGCATCTGCTCGCGGGTAAACGCGTCGAGGGCACCGAACGGTTCGTCCATCAGCAATACCCGTGGGTCGGCCGCCAGCGCGCGGGCCAGGCCTACGCGCTGCTTCTGGCCACCGGACAACTGCCAGATGCGCCGTTCGCCAAAGCCATCGAGGTCGACGAGGGCGAGCATTTCGCGGGCCTTGGCCTCACGCTGGGCGCGGGGCACGCCGGCCAGTTCGAGGCCGAAGGCGACATTGCCCAGCACGTTCTGCCATGGCAGCAGGGCATCGTCCTGGAACACCACACCGCGCTCGGCACCAGGGCCCTGCACCGGTACGCCGTCGAGGGTGATGCGCCCGCCGCTGGGGGCGACGAAGCCGGCGATCAGGTTGAGCAGCGAAGTCTTGCCGCTGCCGGAAGGCCCCAGGGCCACCAGCAGCTGGCGTGGCCCCAGGCTCAGGTTGATGTCGGCCAGCACCGGGGTGCTGGCGCCAGGGTACTGTGCGCTGATGCGCTCCAGCTCGAGCAAGGCCATGACGGGCTCCGGATCAGTTTGGAAGGAACTTGGCGCTGACGTACGGCGAGTAGTCCGGCAGTACGGCGTCGACCTTGCCCTGCTGCTTGAGGAAGTTGGCCGTGTCGGTCAGTGCCTGGGTGGTCGGCGCGCCCAGGGCGTTGGCCTGGTCTGCGGCCAGTGGGTACACGTTGCCCTCCAGCAGCACCGGGATGTCGCTGGCCTTGGCGCCGGACAGCTTCACCAGCTTGTCCACGTTGCCCTTGTCGGCCAGCCAGGCTTTCGGGTCCTTGCGGTAGTCGGCGTAGGCATCGAGGGTGACCTTGGCAAAGGCCTTGACCACCTCAGGGTGCTTGTCGGCGAAGTCTTTGCGCACAATCCAGGCATCGAAAGTGGGTGCGCCTTTCTGGGCCAGTTCGCCCGAGGTGATCAGCACCTTGCCGTTTTCCTTGGCCACGCCCAAGGCTGGGTCCCAGACGTAGGTGGCATCGATGTCGCCGCGCTTCCAGGCGGCAATGATGGCCGGTGGCGCCAGGTTGAGGATCTGTACCTTGGACGGGTCGATATTCCAGCTTTTCAGGGCGGCCAGCAGGCTGTAGTGGCCGGTGGAAACGAACGGCACGGCGACCTTCTTGCCGATCAGGTCTTGCGGAGTCTTGATGCTGTCGCGGGCGACCAGCGCTTCACCAGCGCCAATCTGGGTGGCGATGAGGAAGGTCTCGACCGGCAGCTTGCGGGTGGCGGCAGCGGCCAGCGGGCTGGAACCCAGGTAGCCGATTTGCACGTCGCCGCTGGCCACCGCAGTGATCACGTCGGCGCCGTTATCGAACTTGCGCCAGTCGATGCTGGCCTTGCTGGCTTTTTCATAGTCGCCATCGACCTGAGCCACTTTGGCCGGGTCGACGGTGGTCTGGTAGGCCACGGTCAGGTCGGCGGCCTGGGCAAACCAGCTGGTGCTGGCGAGGGTCAGGGCGGCGAACAGGCGCAGCGGAGCGTGCGGGATCATGGTGAACCTCTCGTCAGGCAATCAGGGCGATAGATGGCGAGAAGACTAAATGATCTAAGAATTTAGAAATAAATAACTTTTTTGCATTAGCTTAGGAGCCAAATGCTTTAAGCCCAAGGGGAGTGCGCTCCCACATTGACCGTGAAAGGCCGCCGCGTGGCGAAATCAGAGCGGGCTGCTAGGCTTTTTCGTCCCTATAGAACGATACGGTATTAGGTTATGAGCAAACGTTTGCAAATAACCAATGGTTATTATTCGCGGGGTTGCTACAACGTTTGGCTGTAAAGGTTCCAACCATATTCCGTAAAAATCTTACCAATTCATAAAACGGTCATTTTGGATTTATAGGATTGTCATTATCCTGTAGCGCAGCTGGCGTCTTAGACCAAAGTCGCGAAACGTTTAGAAACGATTGACTTAGTGGTCACGCTTTGGGACTAAATCGCCAATCCACGGTGAGAAGGGGCAGCAGACCCCTCCGCCAGAGATACACAAAAATTAGAACGTAGAGGAGCAAAACATGTACAAGTCCAGCCTGGCTCTGGCCGTGGCACTGGGGGTTCTCGCCCAACAAGCAGGCGCTGCCGGTTTCGTTGAAGACAGCAAACTGTCGCTCAGCTCGCGCACCATGTACTTCAACAACGACAACCGTGATGGCGGTGCTGACAACCGCGAGTCGGGTCAGGGCTTCAAGCTCGACTACATCTCCGGCTTCACTGAAGGCACCGTTGGTTTCGGTGTCGATGCCCAAGCCCTGTGGGGTATCCACCTGGATGGTGGCCGTGGCAAGCACCCAGACAACAGCAGCTTCTTCCCGAGCGACAGCGATGGCTCGGCTGAAAGCCAGTGGGCTCGCGTTGGCGCCAACGCCAAGGCGCGTTTCTCGAAGACCGAAGTTCACTACGGTAGCGCCCTGGCGCCGAACCTGCCGATCCTGGTCTCCAACGATGGCCGTCTGCTGCCGCAAACCTTCGAGGGTGGCACAATCCAGTCGAAGGAAATCGACAACCTGACCATCAACGCCGGTCAGCTGACTCACGCCATGGGCCGTGCTTCGAGCAACCGTACCGGTCTGTCGGTAGCCGGTGCTACCCAGGACAGCAACAAGTTCCGCTACGGCGGCCTGGACTACAAGCTCACTCCAGACCTGACCCTGCAGTACTACTACTCGAACCTGGAAGACTTCTACAAGCAGCACTTCCTGGGCGCGACCCACGTGTTCAAGATCGCTGACGACCAGTCGTTCAAGACCGACCTGCGCTACTTCGACAGCAGCAGCGACGGCAAGAACGGCGAAGCCGGCTACCGCTTCAGCAACAACGGCGGTTATGCCAAGAACACTGGCGAGGTCGACAACAAGACCTGGTCCGCGATGTTCACCTACACCCTGGGTGGCCACTCGCTGATGCTCGGCCACCAGCGCGTCAATGACGACGGTGGTTTCGTCTGGCTGAACCAAGGCAACGTGGTTGACGGCAACGGCCGCAACGAAGGCGCCGGTGGTTCCAGCTTCTACCTGTTCACCGACAGCATGATCAACCAGTTCGCCAAGGCCGGTGAAAACACCACCTTCGGCCAGTACGCCTACGACTTCGCTCGCCTGGGCGTGCCGGGCCTTAAAGCCTCGGTTGCCTACCTGAAAGGTGAAGACGGCAAGAACGCTAACGGCAACGGTACCTTCAGCGAATGGGAACGTGACGCTCGCGTCGACTACGTTATCCAGGAAGGCACCTTCAAGGGCCTGGGCGCCAGCCTGCGTCACGGCGTTTACCGCGGCACTGGCACCAGCTCGCTGGCTGACCAGGATCAGACCCGTCTGATCTTCAACTACACTTACAACTTCCTGTAAGCCGTAGCTGAACAAGAAGCCTCGCTTGATGCGAGGCTTTTTTGTGCCTGCATTTTCGTATGAATTTTGGTTATAAATAAATCGTTATTTATTCTTTTTGTTTTTAACCGAATGCAGGCACATTGAACCCATACGGTACAGAACCCAGCCAAGGAGCCGCAGCCCATGAGCCTCAAACTCGGCGATATCGCCCCCGATTTCGAACAGGATTCCAGCGAAGGCAAAATCCGCTTCCACGAGTGGCTCGGCAACAGCTGGGGGGTGTTGTTCTCCCATCCGGCCGACTTCACCCCGGTGTGCACCACCGAGCTGGGCCTGACCGCCAAACTCAAGGACGACTTTGCCAAGCGTGGGGTCAAGGCCATCGCCCTGTCGGTAGACCCGGTCGACTCGCACCACAAGTGGATCGATGACATCAACGAAACCCAGAACACCGTGGTCAACTTCCCGATCATTGCCGACGCCGACCGCAAGGTGTCCGACCTGTACGACCTGATCCATCCGAACGCCAGCGACACCCTGACCGTGCGCTCTCTGTTCGTCATCGACCCGAACAAGAAGGTGCGCCTGACCATCACCTATCCGGCCAGTACCGGGCGCAACTTCAATGAAATTTTGCGGGTGATCGACTCGCTGCAGCTCACCGACAACCACAAGGTCGCCACGCCAGGTAACTGGCAGGACGGCGACGAGGTGGTAATCGTGCCTTCGCTCAAAGATGAGGAAGAAATCAAGCAGCGCTTCCCCAAAGGTTACCGGGCGGTCAAACCCTATCTGCGCCTGACCCCACAGCCAAATCGTTAAAGGATTCCTCGTTGCATTGCTCTTAGCCAAGCAGGGATTTTCGGGCCGTTTCGACGGCCCTTTTTTATGCCTGCGCAGAATGTGTGGGCCTCTTCGCGGGCACGCCCGCTCCCACAGAAACAGTGCAGACCCGGCTTTCCACATAATCCGGTGGGAGCGGGCGCGCCCGCGAAAAGGCCCTCGCGAATAAAGACAATAATGGAATAACCAAATGAAAAAATATGATTTCTAGATATATATAGCAGCTGTTAATGTCACCTCCAACAGAACACAAGGAAGCGCAGCAATGCTGGTCGTCTCAATCGGTGGTAGCCCAAGTCCTCGTTCACGCTCCGGCGTGCTGCTTGAGCGTTCGCGCCAGTGGCTGCAGGGCCGGGGCGTTGAAGTTGTGACGTTCCAGGTACGTGACTTCCCCGCCGAAGACCTGCTGCATGCCCGTTTCGACAGCCCGCATGTGCAGCACTTCCAGCAGCTGGTAGCCCAGGCCGATGGCCTGATCGTTTCCACCCCGGTGTACAAGGCTTCGTTTGCCGGTGCACTGAAGACTTTGCTGGACCTGCTGCCCGAACGCGCCCTGGCCCACAAGATCGTGTTGCCGATCGCCACCGGCGGCAGCATCGCCCACATGCTGGCGGTGGATTACGCATTGAAACCCGTGCTGTCGGCACTCAAGGCACAAGAGACCCTGCAAGGGATCTTCGCCGACGACAGCCAGGTGTCTTATGCAGACGGCACGAAGCCCGCGCAGTTGGTGCCAGCACTGGAAGAACGCCTGCTGGACTCGCTGGAAACCTTCCACGTTGCCCTGGCCCGTCGGCCACGCCCCGTGGCCCCCGGCGTACTGAACGAACGCCTGATCAGCGCCCGCTGGAGCATCTGACCGGCACAACCCGCTTCACCACCTTACTCGCCCGACAACGAGGCAAGCAGGTGCAACCCGAACCTCATTCGCACAGGAGAGCGCCATGCGCACAGTCTTCTTGCGTCGCGGTCTGGTCGCCCTGTTTGCGGCGGCTGTGTCCTTCGGCGCCATTACCCAAGCCCAGGCCGAAAGCCTGCGTATCGGTTACCAGAAATACGGCACCCTGGTGCTGCTCAAGGCCAAGGGCACGCTGGAAAAGCGCTTGGCCGAGCAGGGCGTGCAGGTGCAGTGGACCGAATTCCCCGGCGGCCCGCAGCTGCTTGAAGGGCTGAACGTCGGCTCCATCGACTTTGGTGTTACCGGCGAAACCCCGCCCGTATTTGCCCAGGCCGCCGGCGCCGATCTGCTCTACGTGGCCTACGAGCCGCCAGCGCCGCACAGCGAAGCGATCCTGGTGCCGAAGGGTTCGTCGATCCAGTCGGTCAAGGAACTCAAAGGCAAGAAAGTCGCCCTCAACAAAGGCTCCAACGTCCACTACCTGCTGGTCCGCGCCCTGGAAGACGCCGGCCTCAAGTACAGCGATATCCAGCCGGTGTACCTGCCACCTGCCGATGCCCGCGCCGCGTTCGAGCGTGGCAGCGTCGATGCCTGGGTGATCTGGGACCCGTACCAGGCCGCTGCGGAAAAACAATTGCAGGCCCGTACCCTGCGTGACGGCAAGGGCCTGGTCGACAACCACCAGTTCTACCTGGCCACCCGCAACTACGCGACCCAGCACCCGGCGGTGATCAACACCCTGATCGAAGAAGTGCGCGCCGTGGGCGAGTGGTCCCAGGCCAACCCGCAGGAAGTGACCGATCAGGTCGCACCGCTGCTCGGCCTGCCCGCAGACATCACCCTGACTTCGGTCAAACGCCAAGGCTACGGTGCAGCACCGCTCACCCCCGAGGTAGTGGCCGCACAACAGAAAATCGCCGACACCTTCCAGGCGCTCAAGCTAATACCCAAGCCGCTGAGCATCAAGGACGTGATCTGGACACCCCCGGCCAAGGTCGCTAGCGCGCCTTGATTGATTCGCCTGTGCCGGGGCGCCGCCCTGGCTGAGCCACCCTTGAGGAGACAACTCCAATGAGCCTTAATATTTTCTGGTTCCTCCCGACCCACGGTGACGGCAAGTACCTGGGCACTTCCGACGGCGCGCGTGCGGTCGACCACGGTTACCTGCAGCAGATCGCGCAGGCCGCCGACCGCCTTGGTTTTGGTGGGGTGCTGATCCCTACCGGCCGTTCCTGCGAGGACTCCTGGCTGGTGGCCGCGTCGCTGATCCCTGTGACCCAGCACCTGAAATTCCTGGTTGCCCTGCGCCCGGGCATCATTTCGCCGACCGTGGCAGCACGCCAGGCTGCGACCCTGGACCGCCTGTCCAATGGCCGTGCCCTGTTCAACCTGGTAACCGGTGGCGACCCGGACGAACTGGCCGGTGATGGCCTGCACCTGAACCATCAGGAACGCTACGAAGCCTCGGTCGAGTTCACCCGTATCTGGCGCAAGGTGCTGGAAGGCGAAAACGTCGATTACGACGGCAAGCACATCCAGGTGAAGGGCGCCAAGCTGCTCTACCCGCCGATTCAGCAACCACGCCCGCCGCTGTATTTCGGCGGTTCGTCCGAGGCCGCTCAGGACCTGGCCGCCGAGCAGGTCGAGTTGTACCTGACCTGGGGCGAGCCGCCGTCAGCCGTTGCCGAGAAAATCGCCCAGGTGCGCGAAAAAGCGGCCGCTCAAGGCCGTGAAGTACGCTTCGGTATCCGCCTGCACGTGATTGTGCGGGAAACCAACGAAGAAGCCTGGGCCGCCGCCGACCGCCTGATCTCGCACCTGGACGATGACACCATCGCCCGTGCCCAGGCCTCGCTGGCGCGCTTCGACTCGGTTGGCCAGCAGCGCATGGCTGCCCTGCACGGCGGCAACCGCGACAACCTGGAAGTCAGCCCCAACCTGTGGGCAGGCGTTGGCCTGGTACGTGGCGGCGCCGGTACCGCGCTGGTAGGCGACGGCCCGACTGTCGCCGCGCGGGTGAAGGAATATGCCGACCTGGGGATCGATACCTTCATCTTCTCGGGTTATCCACACCTCGAAGAGTCTTACCGCGTTGCCGAGCTGCTGTTCCCGCACCTTGATGTTCAGCGCCCGGAGCAACCGAAAACCGGTGGCTACGTGAGCCCGTTCGGCGAGATGGTGGCCAACGACATCCTGCCCAAATCCGTGTCGCAGAGCTGAGGGCCGGGCCATGAGTCGTGCAACTTCCTCCACCCTTACCCAGCGCCTGGCGCCGTGGGCGCTGCCGGTGCTGCTGCTGGCAGTCTGGCAACTGGCGGTCAGCGCTGGCTGGCTGTCGACGCGGATCCTGCCGGCACCTAGCGCAGTGGTCAGCGCCGGCGTCGAGCTGGTGCGCAGCGGCGACATCTGGACCCACCTTGCCATCAGTGGCTGGCGTGCCGGCCTGGGCTTCGCCATCGGCGGCAGCATCGGCCTGGTACTGGGCTTCATCACCGGCCTGTCGAACTGGGGCGAACGCCTGCTCGACAGCTCGGTGCAGATGATCCGTAACGTGCCGCACCTGGCGCTGATCCCGCTGGTGATCCTGTGGTTCGGTATCGACGAGTCGGCAAAGATCTTTCTGGTCGCGCTGGGCACGCTGTTCCCGATCTACCTGAACACCTACCACGGTATTCGCAACGTTGACCCGGCGCTGGTAGAGATGGCGCGCAGCTACGGCTTGTCCGGCTTCAGCCTGTTCCGCCAGGTGATCCTGCCGGGCGCGCTGCCATCGATCCTGGTGGGTGTGCGCTTCGCCCTGGGCTTCATGTGGCTGACCCTGATCGTGGCCGAAACCATTTCGGCGAATGCCGGCATCGGGTACCTGGCGATGAACGCCCGTGAGTTCCTGCAGACCGACGTGGTGGTACTGGCCATCGTCCTGTATGCCGTGCTCGGCAAACTCGCCGACCTCGCCGCCCGCGGCCTGGAACGTGTGTGGCTGCGCTGGCACCCGGCCTATCAAGTGGCCAAGAAGGAGGGCGCATGACCGTGCTCAAGGAACAGCCGCCACGCCTGCTGCGTGGCATCCCGCTGGCCTCCAACGGCCTGCGCAAGACCTTTGGCCAGCGCGAAGTGTTGAAGGGCATCGACCTGCACATTCCGGCCGGCCAGTTCGTTGCCATCGTCGGCCGCAGCGGCTGCGGCAAAAGCACCCTGCTGCGGCTGCTGGCCGGGCTCGACCAGCCTACTGCCGGGCAGTTGCTGGCCGGTGCTGCGCCGCTGGAAGAGGCCCGTGAAGAAACCCGCCTGATGTTCCAGGACGCACGCCTGCTGCCGTGGAAGAAGGTGATCGACAACGTTGGCCTGGGACTGTCGGGTGATTGGCGCCCACGTGCGCTGGAAGCGCTGGATGCGGTTGGCCTGGCCGACCGGGCCAATGAATGGCCGGCAGCCCTCTCGGGTGGCCAGAAGCAGCGTGTGGCCTTGGCCCGCGCCTTGATTCACCAGCCACGCCTGCTGCTGCTGGATGAGCCGCTGGGTGCGCTGGATGCATTGACCCGTATCGAAATGCAGCAACTGATCGAACGCCTGTGGCGTCAGCACGGCTTCACTGTGCTGCTGGTCACCCACGATGTCAGCGAGGCGGTTGCCGTGGCTGACCGGGTGATCCTGATCGAGGACGGCGAAGTCGGGCTTGACCTTACGGTCGACCTGGCACGGCCCAGGGCGCGTGGTTCGCACCGCCTGGCCGCGCTGGAAAGCGAAGTGCTCAACCGTGTTCTGTCGGCCCCGGGCACTGCGCCCGAGCCGGACCCTGTAGCCCCTCTGCCCACGCAGTTGCGTTGGGCGCACTGAACCACTCACTTACCTGACTGAAGCCATAGAGAAGGAATGACATCATGACCATCAAAGCCATCAACGTCCGCAACCAGTTCAAAGGCACCGTGAAAGAAATCCTCGAAGGCCCGGTACTGTCGGAAATCGACGTGCAGACCGCCTCGGGTATCGTCACTTCGGTCATCACCACCCGCTCGGTAAAAGAGCTGGAGCTGCAGGTTGGCAGCGAAGTGATTGCCTTCGTGAAATCGACTGAAGTGTCTATCGCCAAGCTGTGATGAAACTGGCCCATGGGGCTGCTTTGCAGCCCAATCGCCGGCAAGCCAGCTCCCACAGGTACTGCACAGGCTCAAGCATTGTGGTGTACCT
>NZ_JBLZWV010000006.1:0-32556 GCF_056098905.1 Pseudomonas sp. TSO6
CTCCCACAGGTACTGCACAGGCTCAAGCATTGTGGTGTACCTGTGGGAGCTGGCTTGCCGGCGATGAGGCCTTCAAGGCTGACGCTTGGCCAGAAACGGCGGCAGGTATAACCCCAGATACGCCTCGAACACCCGCTTGCCTTCTTCGGCCATGCGCGGGGTGATCGCCTCGTGCAACTGCACCGACCGCGCATATACCCGGTCGCTCAGTTCCATGGCCAGGGCGAACACATCCACATCCAGCGGCATCACCGGCAGGTGAAAATGCTGGTCGAACAACTTGTGCATCAAGTCGCCCAGTTCCATGTCGTGCTGCCGATCGGCCTGCACCACCTCGCTCAGGCCATGCTGCGCCAGAATCAGCTGCCGCGCCGCCGCATCCTCGTTATAGATATCAAGCATGCGTTCTTCGATCAGGCGTGACAGTTCGTGCCAGGTGCTGAACGCGCTGCTGTCGATCGGTGCGCTCAGGGCTTCGCGAAACGCCCGGTGTACATCGGCCGTCAGCGCTTCCAGCAAGGCCGGCACGCTGGCGAAAAAGTGATACACCGACGACGGTGGAATCTGCGCCCGCTCGGCCACGCTGTAGATGGAAAGTGCCGCCACCCCTTGTTCGGCCAGCAGCTCGCGTGCAGCCGCCAGGATCGCCTCGATCCTGGCCTGGCTGCTGGCGCGCGGCTTGCGCGGGGTGGCGGTGCGGTTCATCAGTTGCTGATTGCCAGGATGCTGGCCTGATAGGCGCCGACGAACAGGTCGAAGTCGCCGACTTCGTCTTGCTCCAGCTCGGACTGCTTGGCGAGCGATTCGCGGGCCAGCGTTTCGAATGCCTGCTGTTTTTCGTGGCTTAGGGGTTGCTCGCGGAACGTTTCGGCGTGGACACGGCTCTGGCGCAGCGAGAACTGGACGAAGCTTTCGTCATGCTCGGTCATGCGTGCCAGCACCTGGGCCGACGGGGTCAGCGAGGTGTCGTCGACCTTGGCCTGCTGGGCATCCAGGGCCTTGGCGTGCTCATCAGAGCCTTGCGCCTGGTCGAGCAGATTGGCCAATTGGCGGATACGCTCGATCAGTTCGCCGGCCCAGTCTTTCAGGCTGATCGGCTGGCCATTGCGGTGCAGCTCCAGGCCCGGGCGTCGACCTTCCTTGACCACGGTCAGGAAGTTGTCGGTGCACTGGCCGCACTCGCCGTTGTCCAGCTGCGGGCTGTCTTCCAGGGCGCAGAACAGCAGGAACGCGTCGAGAAAGCGCGCCTCGGTCAGGTCGATACCTACCGGCAGGAACGGGTTGATGTCCAGGCAACGCACTTCCACATACTGCACGCCACGCGAGGTCAGGGCCTGGATCGGCCGCTCGCCGGTGTAGGTGACGCGCTTGGGGCGGATGTTGGAGTAGTACTCGTTCTCGATCTGCAGGATGTTGGTGTTCAGTTGCACCCATTCGCCGTCCACGTGCGTACCGACTTCAACATAAGGCGGGTAGGGCGTGCCCACGGCCTTGCGCAGGCTGTCGGTGTAGCTGGCCAGGTTGTTGTAGCAAGGCGTCAGGCCGGCCTGGGCGTTGCTCTGGTAGCCCAGGTCGCTCATGCGCAGGCTGGTGGCGTAGGGCAGGAACAGGGTTTCGGCGTCCAGCTCTTCGAGCTGGTGCGGGCGGCCACGCAGGAAGCCTTTGTCCAGCGCCGGCGACGCACCGAACAGGTACATCAGCAGCCAGCTGTAGCGGCGGAAGTTGCGGATCAGCGCGATGTAGGCCGACGACTGGTAGTCGCGGTTGTCTTGCGTGCTGCCTTCGGCTTCGCGCAGCAGCGGCCACAGGGCTTCGGGCAGCGAGAAGTTGTAATGGATACCGGCAATGCACTGCATGGTGCGGCCGTAGCGCAGGGCCAGGCCCTTGCGGTAGACGTGCTTGAGCTTGCCGATGTTCGAGCTGCCGTACTCGGCGATCGGGATGTCCTCCTCGGCCGGCAGCGTGCACGGCATCGACGGGCTCCACAGGTATTCTTTGCCCAGCTTGGTGTAGACGAAACGGTGGGTCTCTTCGAGGCTTTCGAGCACCTTGGCCGGGTCGGCCAGCGCTGGGGTGATGAACTCCAGCAACGACTCGGAATAATCGGTGGTGATCTGCTCGTTGGTCAGCGCCGACCCCAGAGCTTCCGGGTGTGGGGTCTGGGCCAGGCGACCTTCGTCGGTCACGCGCAGGCATTCGCGCTCAATACCGTGCAGGCACTGCTTGAGCAGGGGAAGATTGGCGCCGAGCAGGCTCAGGCGGCGGTTGAGGAGTTCGCTCAAGATGTATTCCTTCACGCGTCAGTCGCCCCAATATGGGGGTAGAGATAACGGTCTACAAGGGTAGGAAGAAAGGAACTGGCGTTGTCGCCTGGTTTACGCGGTTCCAGCAGTGCCAGCGCACTGCTGAAAATACCGCAGATACTGCTTGGTGAGCTAGAGAACCGCGAAGGTTCCTTGCGCTTTAGCCACCAGCTTGTCGCCCTGGACTACGTCGGCGTCGACCACCAGGGTACGCCGCCCGGCGTGCAGCACACGGGCGGTGCACAGCACTTCGCCGTCGCTGACGGCGCGCATGTAGTTGATCTTGCACTCGATGGTGACACTTTGCTGGTCAAAGCCATGGCTGGCCGAGCAGGCCAGGCCCATGGCGATGTCCACCAGGCTGAAGATCGCCCCGCCGTGCAGCTTCTGGCCACGGTTGCGCAAGTGCGGCTCGAGGGCCAGGGCCACCTCGGCAACACCCGAATCCAGGCGTTGCAGGCGGCAGCCCAGCAGCTGGCTGAAGGCGCTTTCGACGTATTCGCGGGGTACGTCCATCACTTCTTCTTCAACTGCTTGGCGTTGGCGAACAGCGAGGCCATGGCATTGTTGGCCGGTGCGGCAGTGGCAGTTTCACGCGGGCGTTGGGGCTGCTGCTGGCGGTTGCCGCCATTGCCACGGTTGCCACCGCGGTTGCCTTCGACCTTCTCGCCCGGGGTGTCGCCCATGCGCATGGACAGGCCGACGCGCTTGCGCGGGATGTCCACTTCCATGACCTTGACCTTGACCACGTCGCCGGCCTTGACCGCTTCGCGCGGGTCCTTGATGAACTTTTCCGACAGTGCCGAGATGTGCACCAGGCCGTCCTGGTGCACGCCGATGTCGACGAAGGCGCCAAAGTTGGTGACGTTGGTCACCACGCCTTCCAGGATCATGCCGGGCTCCAGGTCCTTGAGGTCTTCGACGCCGTCCTGGAAGGTGGCGGTCTTGAACTCGGGGCGTGGGTCGCGGCCAGGCTTGTCCAGCTCTTGCAGGATGTCGGTGACGGTCGGCAGGCCGAAGGACTCGTCGGTGAACTTCTTCGGGTCCAGGCGCTTGAGGAAGCTGCTGTCACCGATCAGCGAGCGGATGTCGCGGTCGGTGCCGGCGGCGATGCGCTGCACCAGCGGGTAGGCCTCCGGGTGTACTGCGGAGGCGTCCAGCGGGTTGTCGCCGTTCATCACACGCAGGAAGCCGGCGGCTTGTTCGAAGGTTTTTTCACCCAGGCGGCTGACCTTCTTCAGTGCTGCACGGGTGGCGAACGGGCCGTTGGCATCGCGATGGGCGACGATGTTCTGTGCCAGCGTGGCGTTGAGGCCCGAGATACGGGTCAGCAGTGCCACCGAGGCGGTGTTCACGTCCACGCCCACGGCGTTCACGCAGTCCTCGACCACGGCGTCCAGGCCACGCGCCAGTTTCAGCTGGGAAACGTCGTGCTGGTACTGGCCGACGCCGATGGATTTCGGGTCGATCTTCACCAGCTCGGCCAGCGGGTCCTGCAGGCGGCGGGCGATCGACACGGCGCCACGGATCGACACGTCCAGGTCCGGGAACTCGCGGGCGGCCAGTTCCGATGCCGAGTACACCGACGCACCGGCCTCGGAGACCATGATCTTGGTAATTTTCAGCGCTGGGTATTTTTTGACCAGTTCGGCCACCAGCTTGTCGCTCTCGCGGCTGGCGGTGCCGTTGCCGATGGCGATCAGTTCCACCGAGTGCTTGGCGCACAGTGCGGCCATGATGGAAATGGTGCGGTCCCAGTCATTCTTTGGCGCGTGCGGGTACACCGTGGTGTAGTCCAGCAGCTTGCCGGTGGCATCGACCACGGCGATCTTGCAACCGGTGCGCAGGCCCGGGTCGAAGCCCAGGGTGGCGCGCGGGCCGGCCGGGGCGGCCAGCAGCAGGTCGTGCAGGTTGTGGGCGAACACGTTGATCGCCTCGCCTTCGGCGTTGTCGCGCAGTTCGCCGAACAGGTCGGTTTCCAGGTGGGTGTACAGCTTGACCTTCCAGGTCCAGCGCACCACCTCGCCCAGCCATTTGTCGGCCGGGCGGCTGCGGTTTTCAACGCCGACATGGTTGCCGATCATCACTTCGCACGGGTGCAGGGTGCCAGGCAGTTCTTCGCCCACTTTCAGCGAGGCGCTCAGCACGCCTTCGTTGCGCCCGCGGAAGATCGCCAGGGCACGGTGCGACGGGGCGTTGCGCAGCAGTTCGTCGTGCGCAAAGTAGTCGCGGAACTTGGCGCCTTCTTCTTCCTTGCCGGCCACCACACGGGCACTGAGCACGGCTTCCTGCTTGAGGAAGCTGCGCAGCTTGTCGAGCAGGGCGGCGTCTTCGGCGAAGCGCTCCATGAGGATGTATTTGGCACCTTCCAGCGCGGCCTTGACGTCGGCTACGCCTTTTTCGGCGTTTACGAAGCGTGCGGCTTCGCTTTCCGGGGCCAGGTTGGGGTCGTTGAACAGGCCGTCGGCCAGGTCGCCCAGGCCGGCTTCCAGGGCGATCTGGCCCTTGGTGCGGCGCTTCTGCTTGTACGGCAGGTACAGGTCTTCGAGGCGGGTCTTGGTGTCGGCCAGCTTGATTTCGCGGGCCAGTTCCGGGGTCAGCTTGCCCTGCTCCTCGATGCTGGCCAGGATGCTGGCGCGACGGTCGTCGAGTTCGCGCAGGTAGCGCAGGCGCTCTTCCAGATGGCGCAGCTGGGTGTCGTCCAGGCTACCGGTCACTTCCTTGCGGTACCGGGCGATGAAGGGCACGGTCGAGCCTTCGTCCAACAGGCCCACGGCCGCCTCGACCTGCTGGGGGCGTACGCCCAGTTCCTCGGCGATACGGCTGTTGATGCTGTCCATGTAAACCACCTGACATTTGTGAATACGGGGGTCGCCTGTGGGCTTTTCGCCCGGCGGCGCTGGATGAAAGCCGCGCATTATACCCATCGCAATCGGCTTGCGGTGATGGCGCCCAGCCAGCTGGAACTGGCGCCGGGGGAAAAATCTGCTAACAATGCTCACGCAACGTGCAGCAATGGCTACGCCATAATGCGCGGCGAAATCAGAGGAGTTATTCATGACCGGCACCGCAAACACCGCTGAAGGTGACAAGATTCTCATCGTCGACGACGATCCGGGGCTTAGCAGCCTGCTGGAACGTTTCTTCACCAGCAAGGGCTACCGTGCCCGCGCGGTGCCCAACACCGAGCAGATGGACCGCCTGCTGCAGCGCGAGGTGTTCAACCTGGTGGTGCTCGACCTGATGCTGCCGGGCGAGGATGGCCTGTCCGCGTGCAAGCGCCTGCGCCAGCAGAACAACCAGATCCCGATCATCATGCTCACCGCCAAGGGCGACGAGCTGAGCCGTATCAAGGGCCTGGAACTGGGCGCTGACGACTACCTGGGCAAGCCGTTCAACCCGGACGAGCTGATGGCCCGCGTCAAGGCTGTGTTGCGCCGTCAGGCCCCCGCCGTGCCGGGTGCGCCGGGCAGTGAGGACGAATCGGTCACCTTCGGCGACTACGAGCTGTCTCTGGCCACCCGCGAACTCAAGCGTGGCGATGAAGTGCACATGCTCACCACCGGCGAGTTCGCCGTGCTCAAGGCCCTGGTGATGCACGCCCGCGAGCCGCTGACCCGCGACAAGCTGATGAACCTGGCCCGTGGCCGTGAGTGGGATGCACTGGAACGCTCCATCGACGTGCAGATCTCGCGCCTGCGCCGCATGATCGAGCCGGACCCGTCCAAGCCGCGTTACATCCAGACCGTCTGGGGCGTGGGCTACGTGTTCGTGCCAGACGGAAACGCAGGTAAATGATGCCGCGTCGTCCATGAAAACGCCGCTCTGGTTTCCGCAGAGTTTCTTCGCCCGCACCCTGTGGCTGGTGTTGATCGTCGTCCTGTTCAGCAAGGCCTTGACCCTGGTCTACCTGCTGATGAACGAGGACGTACTGGTCGACCGTCAGTACAGCCACGGTGTGGCGCTGACCTTGCGCGCCTATTGGGCTGCCGACGAAGAAAACCGCGACAAGATTGCCGAGGCGGCGGGCCTTATCCGCGTGACCGGCTCGGGTGTGCCCGAGGGCGAGCAGCATTGGCCCTACAGCGAAATCTACCAACGGCAGATGCAGGCGGAGCTGGGCGAAGACACCGAGGTGCGGCTGCGTATTCATGCGCCACCGGCGTTGTGGGTCAATGCGCCAAGCCTGGGCCCGGGCTGGCTGAAAGTGCCGCTGTACCCGCACCCGCTGCGTGGGCAGAAGATCTGGAACGTGCTGGGTTGGTTCCTGGCTATCGGCCTGTTGTCCACAGCCTCTGCCTGGATCTTTGTGCGCCAGTTGAACCAGCCGCTCAAGCGCCTGGTATTCGCCGCTCGTCAGCTGGGCCAGGGGCGCAGCGTGCGCCTGCCGATCAGCGATACACCCAGCGAGATGACCGAGGTGTACAAGGCCTTCAACCAGATGGCCGAAGATGTCGAACAGGCCGGGCGCGAGCGCGAGCTGATGCTGGCCGGGGTTTCCCACGACCTGCGCACACCGTTGACGCGCCTGCGCCTGTCGTTGTCATTGCTGGACAGCGACAGCGACCTGAGTGACGACATGGTCCGCGATATCGAGGACATGGATGCGATCCTCGATCAGTTCCTGGCGTTCATCCGCGATGGCCGCGACGAGCCGGTGGAAGAGGTCGACCTGGCTGAACTGGTGCGTGAAGTGGTGGCCCCGTACAACCAGCCGAAAGAACGTGTGCGCCTGTGCCTGGAGCCAATCCCGCCGTTCCCGCTGCGCCGTGTTTCGCTCAAGCGCATGCTGGGCAACCTGATCGGCAACGCCCTGCACCATGCCGGCAAGGGCGTGGAAGTGGCTGCCTATGTGTCGGGAGACGAGAGTGCGCCATACGTGGTGCTGAGCGTGCTTGACCGTGGCACCGGGATCGACGAATCGGAGCTGGAGACCATCTTCAACCCGTTCATTCGTGGGGACCGTGCACGGGGCGGCAAGGGCACCGGCCTGGGGTTGGCGATCGTCAAGCGCATCGCGGCCCAGCATGGCGGGAATGTGGAGCTGCGTAACCGGTCCGGTGGCGGGATCGAGGCGCGGGTGCGGTTGCCGTTGGGGCTTTTGCTGCCGCGTAATGCTGTATGAATCTGGTTGACCGCACCGGCCCTATCGCCGGCAAGCCAGCTCCCACAGGTAATCTACAAGCCTGGAGGTTGTGGTAATCCTGTGGGAGCTGGCTTGCCGGCGATAGGGCCGGTACAGGCTTGAATCAGCCCTTGCCCTTGGTCCGGGTCTGATTAGGCCCGCCGTTCTTCTCAAGGTGCTCGATGATCATGCCGGCCACGTTCTTGCCAGTGGTCACCTCGATCCCCTCCAGCCCCGGCGATGAGTTCACCTCCATCACCAACGGCCCATGGTTGGACCGCAGGATATCAACACCCGCCACGCTCAACCCCATCACCTTGGCCGCACGAATGGCGGTAATCCGCTCTTCCGGGGTGATCTTGATCAGGCTGGCGACGCCCCCCCGGTGCAGGTTGGAGCGGAACTCGCCCGGCTTGGCCTGGCGCTTCATCGAGGCAATCACCTTGTCTCCCACCACGAAGCAGCGAATGTCGGCGCCGCCGGCCTCCTTGATGTACTCCTGAACCATGATGTTCTGCTTCAGGCCCATGAACGCCTCAATCACCGACTCGGCCGCCTGGGTGGTTTCGCACAGCACTACGCCGATGCCCTGGGTACCCTCCAGCACCTTGATCACCAGCGGGGCGCCATTGACCATCTGGATCAGGTCGGGGATGTCGTCCGGTGAGTGGGCAAAGCCGGTAATGGGCAGGCCGATACCACGGCGCGACAGCAATTGCAGCGAGCGCAGTTTGTCGCGCGAGCGGGCAATGGCGACCGATTCGTTGAGCGGGTACACGCCCATCATTTCGAACTGGCGCAGCACCGCGCAGCCGTAAAAGGTGACCGAAGCCCCGATGCGCGGGATCACAGCATCGAAGCCCTCCAGCGGCTTGCCGCGGTAGTGGATCTGCGGCTTGTGGCTGGCAATGTTCATATAGGCCCGCAGGGTGTCGATCACCACCATTTCGTGGCCACGCTGGGTACCGGCTTCGACCAGGCGGCGGGTGGAATACAGACGCGGATTGCGCGACAGCACAGCGATCTTCATGCAGCACCTGTGACAGGGGAAAGGGTGGCCGGAAAGGCCGGTTTATCTTGGACGTACTTCAAGCCGGGGTTCACCACCAGCTGGCCCTGGATCAAGGCCTTGGAACCGAGCAGCAGGCGGTAGCGCATGTTCTTGCGACAGGCCAGGGTGAACTCCACCTCCCACACACCATCGCCCAGCGCCAGTGACGTGCGGATGACATAGCGGGTCTGGGCGTGGCCGTTGGAGCTCTTGATGGTTTTCATGGTGACCAGCGGCGCCTCGCAACGCCGGTGACGCAACTGCACCACCGAGCCCAGGTGCGCGGTGAAACGGACCCACGGCTGGCCGTCGCGCTCGAACGGTTCCACCTCGGTAGCGTGCAGGCTTGAGGTGCTGGCGCCGGTGTCGATCTTGGCGCGCAGCCCGGCGACACCAAGGTCGGGCAGGGCTATCCACTCACGCAGGCCGATCACAGTCAAATGGTCAAATGTCTTCACGAAGCGCACCCTGCGAGTAAGGTGGTGAACTGTAAGCATGGCGGGGACTTTTTGCATCCGTATGTGAAGGTAGTACAGTTCGATGAAAGACAGAATCCGAGGTAACGGGATGGCACAAAAAGCCGAAGACGACGACAAGGTTCGCCTGGACAAGTGGCTGTGGGCGGCGCGTTTCTACAAGACGCGGGCGCTGGCCAAGGCGGCGATCGAGAGCGGCAAGGTGCATTGCCGGGGCGAGCGTTGCAAACCGGGCAAGGAGCCACGGGTGGGCGACGAATTTTTGCTGCGCACCGGGTTCGATGAACGCACCGTGGTGGTGAAGGCGTTGTCGGTGGTGCGGCGTGGGGCGCCAGAAGCGCAAACGCTGTACGAGGAAACCGAAGAAAGCGTGCGCCGCCGGGAGCAGGCGGCCGAAATGCGTAAGGCCGGGGCGATGGGGGTGACTACCGATGGGCGGCCGACCAAGAAGCAGCGGCGGCAGATTCACCAGTTGCATGGGAGCTTTGAATAGCCGGGGCCGCTTTGCGGCCCATCGCCGGCAAGCCAGCTCCCACAGAGCTTTGTGGGAGCGGCCTTTCCGGGGCGCCGGACCGGTCGGATGGGCTGCGCAGCGGCCCCAGAGATCTAGCGGATAATCGCTAATCGTCCGACCAGCGGTAGATTGGCCGCAATCCTGAACAACGGCGCCGTCCAGCGCATCAACGCCTCACTGCCCTTGGCCGCCAGCGGCGTGTAATAGCTCCACCCCAACGCCAGCACCGCCATCAGCAACCCGCCAATGTAGTCATCCTGCCCCCAGTGGGCGCCGGCCACCAGGCGCGGCAGCATGAACAGCACCGCCAGCCCCCAGATCACCAGGAACTGCACCAGTCGGCGGCTGAATACGCTCATGAACAGCGCCCAGATCAGCAGCACCGAAGCGTGATCCCCCGGGAAACTCTTGCTGGATCGGTCCTTGAGCTCCCAGGCCGCCTCCAGGTTCGGGTAGTAGTCGCTGAGGTGCACCACGTCGTCGAAGATCATCGACGGGCTCTTGTGCTGCCAGCCAGCTGCATCCACCCACTTGGAAAACAGCGCGCGAATCACCACTAAGAGGAGTAGCGTGACCAGAAAGCCGAAAAAGGCCTGGCGAACCTGAGCTGCCTTGAACACCCAGTCACCACGGATAAGCACTGCCAGAAGGATCAGGCCAACGATGATGTCGAACGGGCGCAGGCTGCCGACGGTCCAGATGTAGCGCCAGGTGGTGTTGTCGGCCAGCGGCGCATTCAGGCTGTGGAACAGCCATTCGTCGAAAGTCAGGCACAGGATCTGGCCAAAAGGCCATAACCAGAAACACAGTAGAGCGATGGGAAGCAGCGTGCAGGCTGCCAATGGCCCCAAGGACCACCTTGCTTGGAACAGTGGTCGATTGTCCATAAAATACCTCTATTGCAAACAGGAATCGGAGCGCCTTGTGAGCGCTCTGTCACGGGTTTTCGAAGGTTTTCGACAACCGCTGTAACCATTTTGTCATCATTTTTTAGATAGCCAAAACCTATGAGCGATTTGCCTGATACCGATTTCACTCAACGTTTCATCTTCGACGAGCGCGATGTGCGCGGCGAGTGGGTGTCTCTCGATGACAGCTATGCCGCGGTGCTGGCGCGTCATGAATACCCACAGCCGGTGCAGGCGCTGCTCGGCGAACTGATGGCTGCCACCGCCTTGCTGGTGGGGGCGTTGAAGTTCGATGGCCTGCTGATTCTGCAGGCGCGCTCCGAAGGGCCGATCCCGCTGTTGATGGTGGAATGCTCGGGCGATCGCGACATCCGTGGCGTGGCGCGCTACGAGGCCGATCAGATCGCCGCTGACGCCACGCTGGCGCAGTTGATGCCCGACGGCCACCTGACCCTGACCATCGACCCGGTCAAGGGCCAGCGCTACCAGGGTACCGTGGACCTCGACGGCGCCAACCTGTCGGAGTGCTTCACCAACTACTTCGTCCAGTCGCAACAGCTCAATACCCGCTTCTGGCTCAACGCCGAAAACGGCAAGGCCCGTGGCCTGCTGCTGCAGCAACTGCCGCGTGATCGCCAGCCTGACGACGAAGAGCGTGAAGACAGCTGGCAGCACGTCATCGCCCTGGCCAAGACCCTCAAGCCTGAAGAATGGGCCGAGGGTAACGAAACCCTGCTGCACCGCCTGTACCACGAAGATGCCGTGCGCCTGTTCGACATTCAGCCGTTGCGCTTCAATTGCAGCTGCTCGCGCGAACGCTCCGGTAATGCGCTGGTGAGCCTGGGCGAGCATGACGCCAAGGCACTGGTGCAAGAGTGCGGCGGCCAGGTGGAGATCGACTGCCAGTTCTGCAACGAGCGCTATTTCTTCGATGCAAGCGATGTGGCGCAACTGTTTGCCGGTGGCGGTACAGACACCGCCTCAGAAACTCGCCACTGAAACGTTTAATTGCAGGGAAATCTCCTGTCGAATTGCGCAAAAGCGCGGTTACGACAGGAGGGGCCTACTTTTTTTGGGCGTTTCTGGCATAATCCGGCCACTTTTTTCGCTGTAGTAGTTTTTTCAAGACAACTACAAAACGTTTGGAGCACTCGGCCTCGGGCCGGATGGGGTATCTCATGACGCAAGCCAACAACACCGTGTACACCGACCTGAGCGTCGATGAGCTGGTAAAAGAAGCGCTGCAACGCGGTGAAGGCGTACTAGCCGATACTGGCGCACTGGTCGTTGAGACTGGTCACCGTACAGGCCGTTCGCCGGCTGACCGTTTCATCGTCGAAGAACCTTCCACCCAGGACGCCATTTCCTGGGGCCCGATCAACCGCAAGTTCCCGGCCGACAAGTTCGATGCCCTGTGGGACCGCGTCGAGGCGTTCAACAACGCCCAGGATCACTTCGTTTCCTACGTTCACGTAGGGGCAGCCGCCGAGCACTACCTGCCGGTGAAGATGACCACCCAGACTGCCTGGCAGAACCTGTTCGGCCGTTGCCTGTTCATCAACCCGGAGCAGTTCAACCCGGCTGGCCGCGACCAGTGGCAGGTGCTCAACGTTGCCAACTTCGTGTGCGAGCCTGAGCGTGACGGCACCAATTCCGACGGTTGCGTGATCATCAACTTCGCCGCCAAGAAGGTACTGATCGCTGGCATGCGTTACGCCGGCGAAATGAAGAAAGCCATGTTCTCGGTGCAGAACTTCCTGCTGCCGGCGGCCGACGTACTGCCAATGCACTGCGCGGCCAACATCGGCGAAGAAGGCGATGTGACCCTGTTCTTCGGCCTGTCCGGCACCGGCAAGACCACCCTGTCGGCCGACGAAAGCCGTTACCTGATCGGTGACGACGAGCACGGCTGGGGCGAAGGCGTTGTCTTCAACATGGAAGGCGGCTGCTACGCCAAGTGCATCGACCTGTCCGAGAAGAACGAGCCGGTCATCTGGAAAGCCATCAAGCACGGCGCTGTGCTGGAAAACGTCGTTCTCGACGCCAACAAGCACGCCGACTACACCGATGTCAGCCTGACCCAGAACAGCCGTGCAGCCTACCCGCTGGAGCACGTTGCCAAGCGTTCCGAAGCGAACCTGGGCGGCGAGCCTAACGCGGTCATCTTCCTGACCTGCGACCTGACCGGTGTTCTACCTCCGGTTTCGATCCTGAACAACGAGCAAGCGGCCTACCACTTCCTGTCCGGTTACACCGCGCTGGTTGGTTCTACCGAAATGGGTTCGGGCGGCGGCATCAAGTCGACCTTCTCCACCTGCTTCGGCGCACCGTTCTTCCCGCGCCCGGCTGGCGAGTACGCCGAGCTGCTGATCAAGCGTATCAATGGCTTCAACTCCAAGGTCTACCTGGTCAACACCGGCTGGACCGGCGGTGGCTACGGCGTTGGCAAGCGCTTCAGCATCCCGACCACCCGTGCGGTGATCGCTGCGATCCAGAGCGGCGCGCTGGTCGGTGCCGAAACCGAGCACCTGGACATCATCAACCTGGACGTGCCAAAAGTTGTCCCGGGCGTTGAAACCGAGCTGCTCAACCCGCGCACCAACTGGGCTGACAAAGCTGCCTACGACGAGGCTGCCAAAGGCCTGGCCAAGCTGTTCATCGAAAACTTCAAGAAGTTCGAAGTTTCCGACGCCATCAAGGCCGCTGGCCCGCAGCTGTAAGCTGAGCCCAGCGCGACAAGAAAGCCGCCCTTTGGGGCGGCTTTTTTTTGAACGAATCCTGAGCTGGCCTCTTCGCGGCGATTCCTGTGGGAGCGGGTTTACCCGCGAAGAGGGCGGCTCAGGCAGCGGAAATCTGGAATTTCTGTTTCACTGTCAGCATCATTTGCGAAGACAAGAGCCAGACAGATGACCGAATCCCCTCAGCGCAGTGCCTTCAACCACTTCCACCCCATCCTCACCCGCCCTTCGGACAACGACGTCAACGGCCATATCGCCGGAGCGACCGTGCATGGTTTTTTCGAAACGGCTATCCAGGCCTTCCTTGTCGAACAGGCCGAGGTGGACCTGCGTGACGGCGAGCTGGCGGCATTCGTGGTCAGTTCGGCGGCGGATTTCTTCGCGCTGCCCGGGTTCCCCGACGTTCTCGAAGTGGGCTTGGGGGTGACGCGCCTGGCGGGTAGTACGGTGGAGTACCGCCTGGCGCTGTTCCGCCCGGGCGAGCCGGAGGCGTGTGCGGCAGGTACGGTGGTGCAGGTGTTCATCGAACGGGCCAGTGGTCGTCCTGTGGTGTTGCCTGATCCGCTGCAAATCATCCTGTCTGGCCTGGTACTGGAACAGCAGGCATAAAAAAGCCCCGCCGAAAGGGGCGGGGCTTTTGCTGCCGGGGCGAGGCCCTCAGGCATCAGTCGCGCCAGTGGCGCTTGTGCTTGCGGTGGCCGTAGTGGCGACCACGGTCGTAGTGGCGACGGTCGTCGTAGTCGCGACGGTAGCGGCGATCATCATGGCGCTCGTCTTCGTCGGCCTTGTTGCCCATGTAGTTACCCAGGGCGCCACCGGCACCACCGCCGGCTGCCGCACCAATGTAGCTACCGGTGGTGCCGCCCACCGAGCGACCGACCACGTTACCGCCTGCAGCGCCCAGCGCGCCGCCGATAGCGGCCTCGCCACGCTGGCGCTTGTCGGCACCCAGGGCACCGCCGGCTGCGCCGCCCAGACCGGCACCAATGGCACCGCCCGTGCTACCACCGATGGAGTTGCCCACTACGGAGCCGAGTACCCCACCCAATGCGCCGCCAATGCCGGCCTCGGTATTGCCGCCTGCCATGGCAACGCCGCTGAGCAAGCTGAAAGACAACAACAAAATCGAGGAGTACTTCTTCATCAAGAGAGCCTCATAGGGATGACGAGGCGAATTTGAGGCTAAGCGGCGCGGCTGGCAACGGAAATCCGACGAGTAACACGAGTTGTACACAATTCGCTAAGTTACTGTATTTGCTGTGAAACTTTATCGATTTTCGGCTGTCTGAGACCTTTATGACAAAGCCCTGAACCGCCATGGAACAGGGCTTTTTCGTTTCTACAGGATACGCCCGTCGTCCTGCGCCCGCTCCAGTTTGATGGCAATGAACTTGGATGTCGGCGTATGGCTGCCATCGCCAATGCTCTCCAGCGGCACCAGCGGGTTCACTTCGGGGTAATACGCCGCTGCCTGCCCGGCCGGGATGTCGAAGGCCAGCAGGGTGAAGCCCTGCACCCGGCGCACATGCTCATCCCCCCACAGCGACACGATGTCGACCTTCTGCCCCGGCTGGAAGCCCAGGCGGATGATGTCGGCTTCGTTGGCGAACAGCACCTCGCGCTGGCCGCGCACGCCTCGGTAGCGGTCGTCCAGGCCGTAGATGGTGGTGTTGTACTGATCGTGCGAGCGCATCGACTGCATGATCAGGTCCGGCAGCTGGCCACTGGCGCGCACGCGCTCATCGAGCAACGAATCCGGCAGCAGGTTGGCCTTGAAGTTGGCGCGGCCGGTGCTGGTCTTCCATTCGCGACTGGCGGCGCTGTTACCCAGGTAGAAGCCGCCTGGGTGTTGCAGGCGCTGGTTGAAACCGCTGAAGCCGGCGATGGTATCGCCGATCAGGTCGCGGATGCGGTCGTAGTCGGCCACCAGCCAGTGCCAGTCCACCGGTTGCTTGCCCAGGGTCGCGGCGGCGATGCCGGCAACCACTGCCGGTTCCGAGCGCATTTGCGTCGACAGTGGCTTCAGCTGGCCGTTGGAGGCGTGCACCATGCTGAACGAGTCTTCCACCGTCACCGCTTGTGGCCCGTCGGCCTGCAGGTCGATGTCGGTGCGGCCCAGGCACGGCAGGATCAGCGCCTGCTTGCCGTGCACCAGGTGGCTGCGGTTGAGCTTGGTGCTGATATGTACGGTCAGCTCGCAATTGCGCAGTGCCTGTGCGGTACGCTCGGTGTCCGGCGTGGCCTGTGCAAAATTACCCCCCAGGCCGATGAATACCTTGGCCCGGCCATCAAGCATGGCGTGGATTGCTTCGACGGTGTTGTGGCCGTTGTGCCGGGGCACGGGGAAGCCAAAACGCTTTTCGAGGGCATCCAGCAGGGCCACCGGCGGGCGCTCGTTGATACCCATGGTGCGGTCGCCCTGCACGTTGCTGTGGCCACGCACCGGGCACAGGCCGGCGCCGGGTGCGCCGATGTTGCCGCGCAACATTTGCAGGTTGACGATTTCCTGGATGGTCGGCACCGAATGGCGGTGCTGGGTGATGCCCATCGCCCAGCACATGATCACCCGCTTGCCGCGGCAGTACATGCGGGCGGCCAGCTCGATGTCGGCTAGTGCCAGGCCGGACTGCGCCTGGATGTGCTCCCACGGCGTGGCATCTACCACTGCCAGGTACTCGTCGACGCCATGGCCATGTTCGGCAATGAAAGCATGGTCGAACACGGCCGGTTCGCCTTTGGCCTGGGCTTCGCGTTCCCATTGCAGGGCGAACTTGGCCATGCCGCGCAGCATCGCCATGTCGCCGCCCAGTGCCGGGCGGAAGAACGCGGTGTTGGTCGGCCGGTCACTGTTGGTCAGCATCTCCAGCGGGTTCTGCGGGTGCTGGAAACGCTCCAGGCCACGTTCCTTCAGCGGGTTTACGCACACCACCTGGGCGCCACGCTTCACCGCATCGCGCAGCGGGTCGAGCATGCGCGGGTGGTTGGTGCCGGGGTTCTGGCCCCAGACGAAAATCGTGTCGGCATGCTCGAAATCGTCGAAGGTGACGGTGCCCTTGCCAACCCCGACGCTTTGCCCGAGGGCCACGCCACTGGCCTCGTGGCACATGTTCGAGCAGTCGGGGAAGTTGTTGGTGCCGTAGGCGCGCACGAACAACTGGTACAGGTACGCCGCTTCGTTGCTGGCGCGCCCCGAGGTATAGAACTCGGCCTGGTCAGGGTTGGCCAGCTTGTTCAGCTCGCGGGCGATCAGGGCGAACGCGGCATCCCAGCTGATTGGCAGGTACCGGTCGCTGGGCGCGTCGTAGACCATCGGTTCGGTCAGGCGCCCTTGGTACTCCAGCCAGTAGTCGCTCTGCTGCAGCAGCGAGGTGACGCTGTAACGGGCGAAGAAGGCGGCATCGACGCGGCGCTTGGTCGCCTCCCAGTTCACCGCCTTGGCGCCATTCTCGCAGAACTTGACCATGCCGCTTTCCGGCGAATCGCCCCAGGCGCAGCCGGGGCAGTCGAAGCCGCCGTTCTGGTTGGTCTTGAGCAGCGCGCGAATGTTCTTCAGCGCGTTGTCGCTGCCGACCCAGGCCTTGGCCACGCTGCGCAACGCGCCCCAGCCACCGGCGGGGCCGTGGTAGGGCTTGTAGCGAGGGGGGGAGGCTGGGGGGTTGTCCGGGAGGTGCTGGTAAGAGGTCACGGCTGTTACGACTCCGCCGCCGGGCTGTAGACCCGCGGTGCGCTGTGCTTGGGCAGATGGATGAGGTTGAGGTTGTGCTTGCGTGCCCATTGCAGGGCAAGGCCGGTGGGCGCCGACAGGCTGACCAGGGTCTGGATGCCGGCACGCAGTACTTTCTGGATCAGCTCCAGGCTGCAGCGGCTGGTGACGATGGCCAGGCCGCCCTGGCTGTCTATGCCTTGGCGCAGCAGGGCGCCGATCAGCTTGTCGAGGGCGTTGTGCCGGCCGATGTCTTCACGGCCGAGCAGCAGCTCGCCATGGCGGTCCATGAACAGCGCGGCATGCACCGCCCCGCAATGCTGGCCCAGCGGCTGGAAGGCATCGATGCGTTCACGCAGGCCAACCAGCCACTGGGGCGGGGGCAGGGGCGCGCCCGGCAGTTCGGGCAGGTCCGGTAGCGCCTGTTCAAGCGCTTCGACCCCGCACAGGCCGCAACCACTGGTGCCGGCCAGCTGGCGGCGCTGATTTTTGAGGTTCCAGAACGCCCGGCTGGAAATTTCCAGGTCGGCATACATTGCCGAGCCGCTGCCGGAAAGCTTCAGGTCGTAGATTTCTGCAGTGCCTTCGACAATGCCGCTGCCAACGCTGAAACCGACGGCGAAGTCTTCCAGGTCGGTGGGGCTGACCAGCATCACCGCCTGGTTGAGGCCGTTGTAGACAATGGCCAGGGCCACTTCTTCGGCCAGCGGGGTGCTGTCGCGTTGGGCGTCGCTGAGCTGGACGTAATCGTAGGTGTTGCTGGCGGCGGGCATGGACAAGGGCGATGATGCCGCGCAGACCGGAGGTTTGCTGTTCATCGGGGCGTTGAATACCGGCGGCTTTCTGATAGCACAAGCCTAGGCTTGCGGGCCGGCGGCGTCTAATCGCTAGGGTCTATGCCTTGATAGACCGTGTCGATTGGTCGCACAGGGGGCGGGAGTGGAAAAGCTGGCCTAGACTCGTGAGTCCGAGGTTTCGTCAACAAGGAGAGCGCAATGAGCCTGTTCAGTTTCGTGAAGGAAGCCGGCGAGAAGTTGATCGACCTGCTGACCCCTGGCAATGCCAATGCCGAGGAGCAGCTGAAAAAACACGTGCAAGACGTTGGCCTGGGCAACCCGAACATCACCGCCACGGTAGAGGGAGACACGATCACCCTCAAGGGCGAAGTGGCCAGCCAGGAAGAGAAGGAGAAGATCATCCTCGCAGCCGGCAACATCAATGGTGTAGCCAGCGTGGATGACCAGATCACCGTGACCGGGCCAGTTGTGAAGGCGGCCCGGTTCGTTACGGTGAAAAAGGGCGACACGCTATCGGCCATTTCAATCGTGGTTTATGGCAACGCCAACCAGTACAACAAGATATTCGAGGCCAACAAGCCGATGCTGTCGCACCCGGACAAGATCTACCCGGGGCAGGTGCTGCGTATTCCTGACTGATCTCTGAAACCTGTACCGGCCTCTTCGCGGGTGAACCCGCTCCCACAGGTTGAGCGCCCTCTCACGGCTGGCGCAGTACCTGTGGGAGCGGGTTCCCCGCGAAGAGGGCCTCATAGGCCTACCAATAATTCCCGGTAATTCTCGACCGCCGCAAACTCTTCGGTATCCCGCGGCCCTGCCTGGCTATCCGGCTGGCGCACCGCCAGCAAGTGCCCCACACCAAACCGCCGCGCACTGCGCAGAATTGCCAGCGTGTCATCGATAAACAGGCTGCGCCCCGGCTCAAAACCGATGTCCGCCTGCAAGGCATCCCAAAACTGCGGGCTTTCCTTCGGGTAGCCATAATCGTGCGAGCTGATCAGCCGTTCGAAATACGGCGCCAGTTCCACCCGCTCCAGCTTCAGCGACAGCGAGTCGCGGTGCGCATTGGTGATCATCACCACGCGTTTTCCCGCCTTGCGGATTGCCGCCAGGAAGGTATCGGCGTCTGGGCGCAGGGCGATCAGGTCGGCGATTTCCTGCTTCAACTCCCGGATTGGCAGGCGCAGCTCGCGGCTCCAGAAATCCAGGCAATACCAGTTCAGCGTGCCGGCATTGCGCTCGAACAGTGGCTGCAGCTCCATTTCCGCCATGGTCCGGCTCACCCCGTGCAGCTCGGCATAGCGCTGGGGCAGGTGCTCCAGCCAGAAGCGGTTGTCGTAATGCAGGTCAAGCAGGGTGCCGTCCATGTCCAGCAGGACGGTATCGATGGCAGACCAGGGAATAACAGGCATGGGAAACTCTCGATCAGTCGGCTAGCCACGGTATAGTAACCCGTTCACGCCAAGGAGCCGCCTCATGCGCCAGAAACCCACCGTCCTCAGCCGCGAAATCGTCGCCAGCAGCCGCCTGTTCCGCGTCGAAGCCGTGCAATTGCGCTTCAGCAATGGCAATGAGCGTACCTACGAGCGTTTGGTGGGCCGGGGTAACGGCTACGGCGCGGTGATGATCGTGGCCATGCTCGACGCCGAGCATGCCGTGCTGGTGGAGGAATACTGCGGCGGCACCGATGAATACGAGCTGTCGTTGCCCAAGGGTCTGATCGAGCCGGGCGAGGATGTGCTGGCGGCAGCCGACCGGGAGCTCAAGGAAGAAGCCGGTTTTGGCGCACGCCAGCTGGAGCACCTGACCGAGCTGTCGCTGTCGCCGGGCTACATGAGCCAGAAGATCCAGGTAGTGCTGGCCACCGATCTGTACGAAGAGCGCCTGGAAGGCGATGAGCCAGAGCCGATGCGGGTCGACAAGGTCAACCTGCGCGAGTTGTCGGCATTGGCCATGCACCCACAGTTCACCGAGGGCCGCGCCCTGGCGGCGCTGTACCTGGCCCGTGACCTGATGATCCAGCGGGGTCTGCTGCAGCTATGAACGACCTGCAATTGATGCACGAAGTGGTCAAGCTGGCACTGACCGCAGGCGAGGCGATCCTGCCGTTCTGGCGTGCCGACGTGGCCGTGACCAACAAGGCCGACGATTCGCCGGTGACCGCCGCCGACCTGGCAGCGCACCGGGTGATTGCCGATGGCCTGCTGGCGCTGGCGCCGCACATTCCGGTGCTGTCCGAGGAGGACTGCAACATTCCGCTGGCCGAGCGTCAGGGCTGGAGCCGCTGGTGGCTGGTCGACCCGCTGGACGGCACCAAGGAGTTCATTGCTGGCAGCGAAGAGTTCACGGTCAACATCGCCCTGGTCGAAAACGGCGAGGTGGTGTTTGGCGTGGTATCGATGCCCACCAATGGGCGCTGCTATTTTGGTGGGCGCGGCATGGGGGCCTGGCGTGCAGATGCCGGTGAGGCAGCCCGGCCGATCCAGGTACGCAACGCACCCGCGCAGGGCGAGCGTTTTACCGTGGTGGCCAGCCGTCGGCATTCCAGCCCGGAGCAGGAAGCGCTGTTGGCCGGCCTTGGGGCTGCGGTGGGTGAGCTGGAGCTGGCCAATATCGGCAGTTCGTTGAAGTTCTGCCTGCTGGCTGAGGGCAGTGCCGATTGTTATCCGCGCCTGGCGCCGACTTCGCAGTGGGACACTGCGGCGGCGCAGGGTGTGGTGGAAGGGGCCGGTGGCGAAGTGATCGGGCTGGATGGCTTGCCGTTCCGGTACCCGCCACGCGAGTCGCTGCTCAATCCATATTTCCTGGCGTTGCCCGCCAATGCTGCATGGCGCCAGGCCTTCCTGAAGCTCATCTAACTGCCTGGCACGATCCTGTGGGAGCGGCCTTGTGTCGCGAAAGGGCCGCAAAGCGGCCCCAGCAATTCTGGCGGCGAAGCTGAAATCCTGGGGCCGCTTTGCGGCCCTTTCGCGACACAAGGCCGCTCCCACAAAGTCCGTGTTAGTCGCATTAGCGGTGCAGCACGTACTGGCCGCTGAATTTCACCGCAGGCTCGTCACTGCCGGCATTGCTCACCGTGGTTTCCAACGTCAACCGCGCCCGCCCACGGCGCTGGTACATGGCCAGGAATCGCTCCCAGGTCTTTTCGTCGGGCGGTGCACAACGCGCCACCGCTGTGCCGGTAACTGGCAATGGGTAACTGATCTGCCCCTCCTGGATAACGATGTGCCCATCATCGATCCCTAGCGCTCGCAGGCGCAGGTGCAGCCAGCCCCAGCCCACCAGCACTGCGGCGCAATAGAGGCTGCCGCCAAACATGGTGCTCTTGTGGTTGACGTTCGCCGCCAGCGGCAGTTGCAGGCGCAGGGTGTGCTGCTGCCAATCGATCACTTCCAGGCCCATTTCGCGGGTCAGGGGGATGTCGCTGTGCAGTACGGATTGCAGGTACTGGCTATCGGTGTTCATTAACGGTGGTCCTCTTGGTCGTCATGCCCGCCGCTGCCGCCGTCGAAGCTCAAGCTGTGCTTGCGCAGCTTGTCGTGCAGGGTCTTGCGGGGGATGCCCAGCGCCTCGGCCAGGCTGCGCATGGAGCTGTGTGGCTGGGCCAGTTCGGCCGCGATCAGCGAGCGTTCGAACTGCTCGACCTGCTCGCTGAGGTTGCCGCTCAGCACTGGCACAGCAGCTGCTGTCGCCGGCGGCGCCTGGCCGTCCAGGGCCAGCTCCAGGCCAAGGGCGAAACGCTCGGCGGCGTTTTGCAGCTCGCGCACATTGCCTGGCCAGGGGTGGCGCAACAGCACGGCACGCTGCGCCGGTTGCAAGGTGTGCGGGGGCAGGCCATGGCGCTGGCTAGCGGCGTCGGCGAAGTGCTGGAACAGCACCAGGATGTCATCGCCGCGCTCGCGCAGCGGCGGAATACGCAGCGGCGCGACGTTCAGGCGGTAATACAGGTCGGCACGGAAGCGCCCTTGGTCGGCGGACTGGCGCAGGTCTTCCTTGGTCGCGGCAATGATGCGGATATCCAGCGGGATCAGCTGGTTGCCGCCGAGTCGCTCGACCACCCGTTCCTGCAACATGCGCAGCAGTTTTACCTGTACATCCAGGCTCATGCTCTCGATTTCGTCGAGGAACAGCGTGCCGCCGTTGGCGAACTCGAACTTGCCGATACGGCGTTTTTGCGCGCCGGTGAAGGCGCCTGGCTCATGGCCGAACAGCTCGCTTTCCACCACTGACTCTGCCAGCGCGCCGGCGTTGATCGCCACGAACGGGCCGTCGCGGCGGCTGGACAGGTCGTGCAGGGCGCGGGCCACCACCTCTTTGCCAGCGCCGGTTTCACCCAGGATCAGCACATCGGCGCGGGTGCCGGCCAGGGCGCCGATCTGCTCGCGCAGGCGCAGCATGGACGGCGAATGGCCGACCAGGCGGGTGGCCAGTTGCTGGCGGTCGCTCAGTGCCAGGCGCAGGCTGCGGTTGTCCAGCACCAGGCGGCGCAGGGCCAGTGCGCGGCGTACGCTGTCGAGCAGGGCGTCTGTGGCAAAGGGTTTTTCCAGGAAGTCATAAGCCCCGGCGCGCATCGCCTGCACCGCCAGCGGCACATCGCCATGGCCGGTAATCAGCAGCACCGGCAGCTCGCTGTCGCGGCCGTGCAGTTGCTCCAGCAGTTGCAGGCCATCGATACCGGGCATGCGGATGTCGCTGACCACCACACCGGGCCAGTCGGCCTCGATACGCTCGGCCAGGCCTTGGGCGTCGGCCAGGGCCACCACCTTGAGCCCGGCCAGGTCCAGGGTCTGGCTCAGCGCCTGGCGCAGGTGCGGGTCATCGTCCACCAGGATGACCTGGGCTTGGCTGTCGATCAGTGTCTCGGTGGTCATGCCGAGGAGTCCTCCGAATTGGGCAAAGTAGCGCCAGGCGCGGCCACGCGCAGCTGCAGGGTCAGCACTGCGCCACCTTCCGGGTGGTTGGCCAGCAGCAGTTCACCGCCCAGGGCGCGCATCAGGCTTTCGCAGATGGCCAGGCCCAGGCCCAGGCCCTGGGTGCGGGTCTTGGTGGTGAAGAACGGCTCCTTGGCATGCTCCAGGGCCTGTCGGCTGAAGCCGGGGCCGTTGTCGCGGATGTACAGGTAGACGCAGTCATCGCGCTGCTCGGCACTTAGCCACAAGCGGCGCGGGTTGGCCTTTTCGGTCAGGGCGTCGAGGGCATTGGCCAGCAGGTTGCCGAGCACCTGGCGCAGGCGGGTTTCACCGGCTTGTACCCACAAGGTCGCCTCCGGCAGGTCGCGGATCAGCTCCACGGCCATCGCCCGGCGGCGCTTGGCCAGCAGTGCCAGGGCATCGTCCAGGGCTGGCTGCAAGGCCACGCTTTCCGGGGCATGGCGGTCGCGGCGCGCGAAGGCGCGCAGGTGGGCGATGATCGAGGCCATGCGCCCGGTCAGCTCACCGATCAGCTTGAGGTTGCCGCGGGCGTCATCGGTGCGTTGGTGGTCCAGCAGAATTTCGGCGTTTTCCGCGTAGCTGCGGATGGCGGCCAGCGGCTGGTTGAGTTCGTGGCTGATGCTGGCCGACATGGTGCCCAGTACTGACAGCTTGCCGGCCTGCACCAGCTCGTCCTGGGCGCGCACCGCTTCCTGCTGGGCGTTCTCGCGTTCCAGCACGGCATTTTTCAGCCGGGTGTTCAGGCCTTCAAGGTCGGCGGTACGTTCTGCCACACGCTTTTCCAGCTCCTGACGGCCACGGGCTTCGAAGTCGATGCGGTCGATGTAGTGGCGCCGCCGTTGCATCACCAGGCCGGCCAGCAGCATCAGTACCAGCAGCGTACCGGCACCGATGGCCATCACCGTTTGCACCGAGCGATCGACCAGCATGCGCGGGGCGAGGATGCTGACCTGCCAGCCGGTTTCCTTGATGTCGCGGGTCTGGGTGATCCAGGCGTCCGGGTTGAGCACCAGCGGTTGCGGGGCCTGGGTCGGGTAGGGCTGGATGGCGATGATGGCCTGGCGCTCGGCCTCGGTCAGTGTGCGGGTGGAGCGGAAGCGCCAGTCGGGCCGCGACGTCAGGATGACCACGCCATTGTGGTCGGTCAGCAGCAGTTGCTCGGGGGTGCGGCCCCAGAGGGTTTCGGTGTGGTCGAGGTCGACCTTGACCACCAGCACGCCAACAATCCGCTCGCGGTCCCGCACGGCTGCAGCAAAGAAGTAGCCGCGCTTGGCCGAGGTGGTGCCCTGGCCGAAGAAGCGGCCCAGGTGGCCGGCCATGGCTTCGTTGAAGTAGGGGCGGAAGGCGAAGTTGCGGCCGACGAAGCTGTCGTGCTTGTCCCAGTTGGACGCGGCCAGGGTGTTGCCGCTGACGTCCATCAGGTACATCACCTCGGCACCGGTCTGCTGCACGATGCCCTTGAGCAGGCGGTTGGCGTTGGTCACCGCTTCCAGGCGGAACGGGTCGGCCAGCACGCCACGTAGCGCCGGCAGGTCGCCGAGGATCTGTGGCAGCGTTTCGTAACGGTGCAGGGTGCCGAGCAGGTTGGCGACGTACAGGTCGAGGGTCTGGCGGTTCTGCGAGGCCAGCTCTTCCTGGTAGTAGCGTTCGGCCAGGTGATGCAGGGGCCACAATAACGGGGCCAGGCACAGGGCCAACAAGGCCAGGCTGCGCCAGCGGGGACGGCGTGGGGGCGTGGGTTTTGCAATCATCACGTAAATGCGCCAGAAAAGTCTGACGCAATTATGCGCTAGTTAAGGCAGCAGTTCCGCCTCTGCCAGTGGCAGGCCGACCTTGTCCTTGTCCGACAGCAGCGGTGGCTGCTGCAGCGCCCAGTCGATGGCCAGTTGCGGGTCGTCCCAACGAATGCAGCGGTCGGCGCCCGGGTTGTAGTAGTCGGTGGTCTTGTAGAGGAACTCGGCCGATTCGCTCACCACCGCAAAACCGTGGGCGAAACCGGGGGGTATCCACAGCTGGCGGTGGTTGTCGGCCGACAGGTGCACGGCGACCCATTGGCCGAACGTTGGCGAGCTTTTGCGCACGTCCACGGCGACATCGCGGATTTCCCCGTGCACCACCCGTACCAGCTTGCCCTGGGTGTTTTCCACCTGGTAGTGCAGCCCACGCAGCACACCCTTGATGGAGCGCGAGTGGTTGTCCTGCACGAACTCGGTGCGCACGCCGGTTTGCCGTGCGAACTCGCGTGCGTTGAATGCCTCGAAGAAAAAACCACGGCTGTCACCGAAAACCTTCGGCTCGATGATCAGTACTTCAGGGATTGCGGTAGGGATGATGTTCATAGCGGCTCGCTGGCCCGTTGCCCAGTATTGACCCTAGTCGGCCTTGCCGGAAATTTCCGCGCGCAGCTGTAACAGGATGCATAAGGTGTGGCTATGGTAGACGGCAGGGCGTTCCTTACACCAGATGATCTGGAATGCGCGTCGATTGTTATCGATTTAAATGCGCCGAGCGGCCTGAGTATCTTAAGTTTTCGGGCTTTAAATATCGATATATATCGGTTATAAATTCACAAACGCCCCAGCACACTCCGGCTCAGGGCCATCATAGAGGTCACCCATGAAAACCCTCAACTCCACGCCCCGTGCCGATGGTTTCCACATGCCCGCCGAGTGGGCCCCGCAAACCCAGGTGTGGATGGTCTGGCCGGAGCGCCCGGACAACTGGCGCCTGGGCGGCAAGCCGGCACAGGCTGCGCATGTGACACTGGCCAAGGCCATTGCCCGCTTCGAACCTGTCACCGTCGCGGCCTCCGCCGGCCAGTACGAAAATGCCCGTCGCCAGCTCGACCAGCCGAACATTCGCGTGGTCGAAATCAGCAACGACGACGCCTGGGTGCGTGATACCGGCCCAACCTTCGTCATCAACGACCAAGGTGAAGTGCGTGGTGTGGACTGGGGCTTCAATGCCTGGGGCGGCTTCGACGGCGGCCTGTATGCGCCGTGGAACCGCGACGAGGAACTGGCCGCCAAGGTGCTGGAAATGGAGCGCTGCCAGCGCTACCAAACCGAAGGCTTCGTACTTGAAGGCGGTTCGATCCACGTGGACGGTGAGGGCACCGTGATCACCACCGAGGAATGCCTGCTCAACCGTAACCGCAACCCGCACCTGAACCGCGAGCAGATCGAAGCCGTGCTGCGTGACCAACTGGCGGTCGACACCGTGGTGTGGCTGCCGGATGGCCTGTACAACGACGAAACCGACGGCCACGTCGACAACTTCTGCTGTTACGTGCGCCCGGGTGAAGTGTTACTGGCCTGGACCGATGATTCCAACGACCCCAACTATGCGCGCTGCCACGCGGCCATGGAGGTGTTGAAGAACACCCGCGATGCCAAGGGCCGCGAGTTCATCGTGCACAAGATGCCGATCCCGGGCCCGCTGTTTGCCACCGCTGAAGAGTGTGCCGGTGTCGATCAGGTGGCCGGCAGCCAGGAGCGAGACCCGTCGGTGCGCCTTGCCGGTTCGTACGTGAACTTCCTGATCGTCAACGGCGGCATCATTGCGCCAAGCTTCGATGACGCGGCAGATGCCGAAGCCAGAGCGATCCTGGCAAAGATCTTCCCTGACCACGAAGTAGTGATGATCCCTGGCCGCGAATTGTTGCTGGGTGGCGGCAACATCCACTGCCTGACTCAGCAGCAGCCGGCGCCGGTCAAGCGTTGAGCCCAGCGTGAATTAAAAAAAGGCCCGTCATTTGACGGGCTTTTTTTCTGGCGACACCCGGCGCCCAGGCTGGCATAGGTTTTGTATTGTTTTTCAATCAGATAGCTCGGCCGGGCCGCGCTCTCGGATCTGTAACATTACCTACGTAAATTAGCCGCTCACGGGCCAGGGAGTACGTGTAGACATGAACGCAGCAAGTGAGTCGGCTTTGCGCCCATCGGCAGTGAATCACCAGTCGCTCAAGGTTGTGGCGAAGTGGTTGAAACACCATGGAAGCATCAGGGTCAGGACGACCGACCCACGACGTCTGCTTGCCGGGCGGTACCCTCAAGGGCTGATCAGCGAAGCAGAGATGCAGGCGCTGATGGCGGTGTGGCACTGATCGAATTGGTATTCCTGTACCGGCCTCTTCGCGGGTGAACCCGCTCCCACAGGTACTCCACATGTCTCGAAACCTGTGGTGACCCTGTGGGAGCGGCTTCAGCCGCGAAGAGGCCGGTACAGCAATAAAGATCAGAAGCTGTAGCTACCCGTGACCACCAGGCTACGCGGGTCCCCCACCTGAATCTGCGCCGCACTGGTCGCCGAGCTGTAGTAAGTCTTGTCGGCAATATTGCTCAACGCCGCCCGCACATCCCAGTCATGGGTACGGTACCCCGCCAGCGCATCCCAACGGCCATACCCTGGCAACACCGTGGTGTTCTGGTTGTCCGCATAACGCTCACCTACCAGCGTAACGCCGGTTTCGGCGTACCAGCCCAGCTCTGGTTTCCAGGTCACGAACAGGCTGGCGTTGCGCTTGGCCACATCGTTGATGCGGTTGCCTTCCTGGCCGTTGTTGTCCTTGACGATGATCGCATCCTGCAGGCCGATGCCGCCGCGTATATACCAGTTGCCGACGATGTTGCCAGTGGCCGTCAACTCGATGCCGCGCGAACGCTGCAGGCCGCTGAGCAAGATGTTTTCCGGGATGAGCGGGTCGCGGGTGCGGCGGTTGTACAGCTCCAGCTCGTAGATGGCCACCGTGGTGCTCAGGCGCTGGTCGAGCCAGTCGCTCTTCATGCCGATTTCCTTCTGGCGCGTTTCCTCCGGCTTCGTGTCGTTGGTGTTGCCCTGCGAACCCGGGGTGATGCCGATGAGGCCGCCGCCCACCGGCGAGAAGGTCTTGCTCCACGAGGCGTAGAACGAATGGTCACGCCACGGTGTGTACACCACGCCCAGGCGTGGGCTGGTGCTATTGCTGTCCTGCGACTCGGACAGGTTGCGCATGTTGGTGGTTTCAACCTCGAACTGGTCGAAGCGCACCCCGGCAAGGATCTGCCATTGATCGTTCAGGCGGATCTGGTCCTGCAGATAAATGCCGCGGCTATCGACCACCGTGTGGTTGTCACTCGACAGCACCAGGCGGCCGTTGTGCTGCTGGCTACGGTTGGGTTGGCCCAAGCCCGGCAGCGTCTGGCTACCAGCGGTATACAGCACGGGGTCTCGCTTCTGGTTGCCGAATTCCAGGCCCAGCAGCAGCGTGTGCTCCAGGCCCAGGGTGTCGAAATCGCCCTCGGCTTCCAGGTTGTTGAACAGGTTGCGGGTGTTCAGGTCCTGCTGCCAGCGCTGGCGGGTCAGGACATTGGTGCTGGCGTTGTAGCCCGTGACGTAGGTGTTGTCGAACTCGCTGTCGAGCTTGAACAGGCCCAGGGTATGGCGCAGCTGCCAGGTTTCGTTCAGCTGGTAGTTCAGGCGTGAGCGCAGGGACTGGGCGCGATCATCGATGTAGTCGCGCTGGTCGCCGTAGGTGGTGCTGCGGCTGACGTCGGCCGGGCGGCCATTCACCCCGGGGATGCCCCGGTCGGGCGTGCGGTTGTAGCGGCTGTATTCGTACTGCACCAGCCAGTTCAGGTCGGGGGTGATTTGCCAGCTGACCGACGGGGCGAACAGCTGGCGGCTGCCGTCGATACCCTTGCGGAAGCTGTTGTTGTCCTGGGTGCCCATGTTCAGGCGCAGGCTGACGGTGTCGCTGGGGTCGGCGCTGAGGTCGGCATACAGGCTGCGCAGGTCTTCGCTGCCGGCCTGTGCATCGATGCTCGAGCGGCGGCCCTGCTCCGGAGCCTTGCTGACCCGGTTGACGATGCCGCCCTGGCTGCCACGGCCATATAGCACCGCCGCCGGCCCCTTCAGCACCTCGACCCGCTCGATGTTGTGCAGGTCGCGGATGTACTGGCTGTCGTCGCGAATGCCGTCCAGGTAGAAGTCGTTGCTGGCCTCGAAGCCGCGGATGCGCACGCTGTCAAAGCGGGTGTCGGCGCCGCTGCTGACGTTGGGGATCCCCTCCAGCGCCTTGCCCAGGGTGTTGTTGCCGTAGTCCAGCACATTGGCGGTTTTCACCGTGTCGATGGCCTGCGGCACATAGCGTACCGGCGTCGAGGTGCGGGTGGCGGTGCTCACCTCCTTGGCGCGCGGGTTGTCCTTCTCACGCTCGCTGTCGGCGGTAACCGACGACTCTGGCAGCGTGGTGGTGGCGGCACTGGCCAGGCCGGCGCTGAACAGCAGCGACAGGCCAAGCGTCAAGGGGGAAAGGCGGCAAGGTACAAGCATGGACACATCCGGACCGGGCAGGTGAAAAAGAAGGTGCGAATGGTAATGCTTGCTATTTGCTCTTGCTTGGGTATTTGTAAAGGGTTGTCTTTACATATGTATCTCTTTGTAACAGCCTCTGCCGCCACGGTTTGCCTGCTCTCGGGAAATTGTCCGTTCGATCAAAAGGTAATTTCCCACACGAGATAAATTGCCCGCTGATAGCGCAAACCTGCATGGAAATGCACCAGCTCTGCCGATAATTTTGGTTATATCAACCTGCATTTCACGACTTTTTGACATTTGTAATCGCACACGGCTAGGATTCGGCCAACGCCTGCTGGCCATTATCTTGGCCATGCTGCTGCCGAGGGCTGCCGTGGACTTACCGGCTGGCCCACCAGGCGGGATCCGCATAGCGTCGAACCTACGAAGGGGCGTTGGTTCCTGGCGTCATAGTGCAGAGCGTTTTTGATTAAGAAATAAGGAAAACAACATGTTGAAAACCAGGATCAGCCTGGTCGCCTTGGCGATGATCGCCGCGACCCAGGCACAGGCCAATGACCAGGCCGACAGCAAGGGCTTCATCGAGGACAGCCACGCCAACGTCCTTCTGCGCAACGCCTACATCAACCGTGACAAGAAGCACGGCACCGACGACCAGATCGAATGGGGCCAGGCGTTCATCGCCAACTTCTCCTCCGGCTTTACCCAGGGCACCGTGGGCGTCGGCGTCGACGCATTCGGCCTGTACGCCGTGCGCCTTGATGGCGGCAAAGGCCACAACGGTGGCGGCGGCGTCGACTTCTTCAAACCTCACGAAACCACCAATGCCGAAGGCAACGCCAGCTCGCCACACAACCTGGCCCGTGGTGGTGCAGCAGTAAAATTCCGCATTTCCAACACCGTGCTGAAGTACGGTGACCAGATGCCAGCACTGCCAGTGCTGCAGTACGACGACGCGCGTCTGCTGCCAGAAAGCTTCACCGGTACCCTGATCACCTCGAAAGAGATCGAGGGCCTGGAACTGAACGCCGGCCGCTTCACTCAGGAAGCGCGCAAGAGCGCCGAGCGCCGTGACGGTGGCGGCCTGAAGTCGATCAACGTCTTCGGTGGTAGCTACAAGTTCACCGACAACTTCACCGCTTCGCTGTACACCGCAGACAACGAAGACGTGATGAAGAAGCACTACCTGGGCTTGAACTACGTCTTCCCGATCGCCAGCGACCAGTCCCTGACCCTGGACTTCAACGGCTACAAGTCGGACATCGACAACAAGTACGTACAAGCCGCTGGCTTGAATGGCGACTCCAACACCATCTGGAGCCTGGCAGCCACTTACGCGTACGGTGCGCACTCGTTCACCCTCGCGCATCAGCGCAGCACCGGCAGCACCGGTTACAACTACGGCTTCTACCAGAACGCCGGTGGCGTGGGTGACGGTGGTTCGACCATCTACCTGGCCAACTCGTACTGGTCCGACTTCAACGCCGAAGACGAGCGCTCCTGGCAGCTGGGCTACGGCCTGGACTTCGGTGCCTACGGCATCCCGGGCCTGACCTACAAGCTGGCCTACGTGGTGGGTGACAACATCAACACCCGCAACGTCGCCAACCCGCAGGGCTTCGGCGAAGGTAAAGAGCGCGAGATCTTCAACCAGATCCGTTACGTGGTGCAGGACGGCCCGGCCAAGGACCTGTCCATCAAGCTGCGTAGCTCGTTCCTGCGCACCAACAACGCCGTGCAGCAGAACGGTTACAACGACGACGGCAACGAAGTCCGCGTATTCGTCGAGTACCCGATCAGCATCTTCTGATCCTGATCTGAAGCATCGAACAGCCCTGGCTTATGCCGGGGCTGTTTCTTTTCGGCGCACGGCTTTTGCCGCAACGGGCATCAGTTCCCCCGTTTCCGGCGCAAAACTGTCGCTACGTGCCATCCGCCACATCCGCGCATAAAACTCGCTTTCAATCGAGCCACTGAGCAGTTCGCCTGGTTTGAGGAACGTGTGCAGGTCCGAGAACAGCCCGATTTCGCTGGGGCTGATACGCCGAGCCAGGTGCTTGGGCTTGAGCTCCGAAGGGTGCTCCAGGCCCGCAGCGGCCAGCATTTCGGCCAGTGCGTGCAGCGTGTTGCGATGAAAGCTGGCCACCCGCTCGGCCTTGTCTGGCACCACCAGGGCGCGCTGGCGCAGTGGGTCTTGCGTGGCCACGCCGGTCGGGCATTTGTTGGTGTGGCAGCTTTGCGACTGGATGCAGCCAATGGCGAACATGAAGCCGCGCGCCGAGTTGACCCAGTCAGCGCCGATGGCCAATACGCTGGCGATGTCGAAGGCACTGACAATCTTGCCCGCAGCGCCAATGCGAATGCTGGAGCGCAGGTTCAGGCCGACCAGGGTGTTGTGCACGAACATCAGGCCTTCGCGCATGGGCACACCCATGTTGTCGCTGAACTCGCGAGGTGCGGCGCCGGTACCGCCTTCCTTGCCATCGACAACGATGAAGTCCGGGGTGATGCCGGTGGCCAGCATGGCCTTGGCAATGCCCATGAACTCCCACGGGTGGCCCAGGCAGAACTTGAAGCCTACGGGCTTGCCACCCGACAGCTCGCGTAGGCTGGCCACGAATTGCAGCAACTCGGCTGGCGTGCGAAAGGCACTGTGCGCGGCCGGGGAGATGCAGTCTTCACCTGCGCGCACGCCACGGGTCTCGGCAATTTCGGCGCTGACCTTGTGCCCTGGCAGGATACCGCCGTGGCCAGGCTTGGCACCCTGGCTGAGCTTGATCTCGATCATCTTCACCTGCGGCGAGCGGGCCTGTTCGGCGAAGCGGTGCGGGTCGAAACGACCGTCCTCGGTACGGCAGCCGAAGTAGCCACTGCCGATTTCCCAGATCAGGTCACCGCCATGTTCGCGGTGGTAGGGGCTGATGCTGCCTTCACCCGTGTCATGGGCAAAACGGCCCATGCGCGCACCGCGGTTTAGCGCGGCGATGGCATTGGCGCTGAGGGCGCCAAAGCTCATGGCCGAAATATTGAAGATCGAGGCCGAGTAGGGCAGGCGGCATTGCGGCCCGCCAATGGCGATGCGGAACGAGGCCGGGTCTGGCGTGGCCACTGGCAGCATCGAATGGCTGATGAATTCGAAACCGGGTTTGTAGGCATCGTTCAGGGTACCGAAGGCTTTCTCGGCGCTTTCGTTCTTGGCGCGTGCGTACACCAGCGAGCGCTGCGAGCGGGAGAACGGCAGCTTGTCGTCGTCACCCTCGATCAGGTACTGGCGGATTTCCGGGCGGATGGTTTCGATCAGGTAGCGGATATTGCCCAGGATCGGGTAGTTGCGGCGAACGGCGTGGTGGCTCTGGCGCAGGTCGTTGAGCCCGACCAGGCTGAGCAGGGCAGTGATCAGTGTGATTGGCCAGAGCCAGGCATGTTGGGGCAGCAGCGGCAAGCTGGCAAAGGTGAACAACAGGCAGCTGACGAGGCAGGCGTAGCGGCTGGGCAGAGAGTGATTCATGGGTCCATCGCAGGCAGGATGACCGGGCATAGGATAGGCAAAGGCGGGGAGGGGAAAACCTGGGTAATCGGTAAAAGACTGTTACCTGATTGCGTATTCCCAGCCTTGCGCAGTCCCATGTTGTGGGAGCGGCCTTGTGTCGCGATGGGCTGCGCAGCAGCCCCAGGTATTGGTGTCACGGCACAAACCGCCGGGGCTGCTGCGC